>NZ_CAMHVI010000004.1:0-167353 GCF_946188585.1 Streptococcus mitis | reverse complement strand
TAGGCAATGGCTTCTCCTGACTTACCTGTTACTTCATCTGTTGTGAGAACACGGTTACCGTTAGTGCTTACGTAACGGATGACAGCTTTTTGATTTTCTTTTTCAATGACTACATTAGAGTCTTTACCAACAGCATCTAAATCATTATCGTCGTTTGGATCAATAGTTTTTGTTTCTGCATCATATCCACGAATAGATTGATTGTCACTAATTTTCCAACCAACTGGTGCATTAGGAATTTCAGTTACATCTGCTCTTGTTGTGTCATTAAAATCATTTTTGTATTGTCTACGGACAGCCGCTTCTTTATTTTCTACTACTTCACCATTTGAATTGATGTAATGTCCATCTTTGTCGACTAAATTGATATAACCTAAGTCTTTATACCAAACGTTGACAACTGTTTCATTTATATAGTCTGGGTTAACTGTTAACTCATCAACACTCTTGGCATCTGCGTAGAAACCTGGATTAACTGGGGTCATAACTTTCTTGAAGGTATAATCCAAATCTCCGATAGCACGTTTCCGACGACGCGAACTACCTTGTGCGGCATGAGCCTCAATAGCACTCTTTAATCTTAAGCGTGCTTCTTGATCTAACGGAATATTCCACCCGCCTTTTTTATTTGCCTTTGCATCTTCAACTCTAAGCCCCTTTACAGGTTTTAAGGCAATTTTATCTTTTTCTTCTGACTCTTTGTCTACTTCAGAAGTTTGTTCAGCTACTTTTGAATCTGCATTTTTCTTTTCAGCAGATTCAATTTTGCTCACTACTTCAGTTTTATCAATAACTTTAGTCGTAGTCGCCCCTCTAAGTTCCAAAGCAATAACTGCAGCTTGAAGTTCAGACTCTGCTTGAGATAATTCTGATTCTGTCACATCTGCTTTATTTAGTAATTCTTTAGCAGATTGTACACTAGATTGAAGACGCTTTACACTTTCTTCAGTGTACAGTTTAATCTCCAATTTTTCTGCGCGCAAAAGGGCAGCTGATAATTTTGACTTATCAACAGCATTTTTAGAAGATACTTCTTCTCTCTGAATTTTAGCTTCTTCAACTTTTTCTGCTGGTGCTTTAGCATCTTCAGATTTAGCTGGAGTTACTTCTACTGGATTAGCAACCGTTGGAGCTGCGTAGGTCGTTTCTTTCTTAACTGTAGAAACTTCTGCTGGTTTGGTAGCTTCTTCTACCTTATCGACAGAAACACTGTTAGTAGCTTCTGATTTTTGTTCTTCTGCTTGTACCGCTTGAGCATTAGCAGCAGTTCCCAAGACCAAGGCTGTTCCGAGCAAAACACTCGCTGCACCAAAGTGATATTTCCGAATGGAGTATCTTTGTTGCAAGCTATACCAGTCAAATGATTTTTTATGTGAATGTTTCATTGTGAACTCCTAGATAGTATTTTATAGTTCTCACTCTACAACTATTTGAGATATAAATCAATATTTTCTAATCAATTAATATATTCTCTTTTTGTACCTAAAAGCCACTTATATTATTCTAATTTTTCTGTTTAATCTAGACACTTTTTCTACTCCAACATTTTTGTACACTTTAGACGATAATATGATATAATGAATTAAGGAGGAAATTACCTACATGCGCAACCTTTTATCCACAAAAGATCAAAGACAACTACGTTTAATGGAGATCTTAATCCAGAATCGTAATTGGATGAAATTACATGAACTTGCCGACAATTTAGGATGTACAGAACGAATTCTAAAAAATGATTTAAATGAATTACGTACCGCCTTTCCAAATATTAACATCCAATCTTCCGTAAACGGAATCATGATAGATATAGAAGTTAACACCAGTGTAGAAGATGTATATCAATATTTTCTTTCCCATTCTCAATCTTTTCAATTACTAGAGTATATGTTTTTCAATGAGGGACTACCTATTTATCGAACCGTTGAAAATCTTCACTCAAGTAATGCTAATCTATATCGATTAGGTCGAAATATTACAAAAATTCTATCATCTCAATTCCAAATTGAACTATCTTTTACTCCATCTGAGATACGTGGGAATGAGATGGATATTCGCTATTTTTTTGCCCAATACTTTTCTGAGCGTTATTATTTCCTAGACTGGCCTTTCCCCGATATCCCTGAAGAGGACTTAACAGAGTTTGCTGATTTCTTCTATAAAATCACCAACTATCCGATGCGATTTTCAATTTATAGAATGTATAAATTGATGTTAGCTATCAGTATCCACCGTATCAAAAATGGTCATTTCATCGACTTACCCAATCATTTTAACGAAGAATACTATCCTCTTTTGATGGGAATTCCAAACTTTGAGGAGATACTTGTCCATTTCTCTGAGAAATTGGGACTGGAAATCACTCCAGATATCATCGCACAAATTTTTATTTCCTTTATTCAAAACAATCTTTTCTTAGATCCTCAAGAGTTCTTTAATTCATTAGAAGGAAACAGTGAAGCAAGATACTCTTACCAATTACTTAGTCAAATATTAGAACGTCTAGCAAAACAATATAAGATTACTTTTACCAACCGCGATGAGCTGATTTGGCATTTACACAACACGGCTTTCTTTGAAAGACAGGAAATATTTTCTACTCCAATCTTATTTGAACAAAAAGCATTGACGATTAAAAAATTCGAAGTTTATTTCCCAGACTTTATGGGAAGTGCGCGTCAAGAACTGGCTCAATACCGTCAAGCAATTGGACAGCATGACCATCCTGAACAGTTGGAACATTTGATGTACACCATCTTAACCCATGCTGAAAACCTCTCTACTCAGTTGTTAGAAAATCGACCACCTATCAAGGTTTTAATTATCAGTAACTTTGACCATGCTATATCCCTTACCTTTGTTGATATGCTTTCCTATTACTGTAATAATCGCTTTACCTTCGAAATTTGGGATGAATTGCAAACAAGCCCTGAGATTTTGAATCAGACAGATTACGATATCATCGTGTCTAATTTCTATATTCCAGGCATTACGAAGAAGTTTATTTGTCAAAATCACCTGTCAATCATGGATTTAGTCAATCATCTTAACTGTTTATCAAATGAGATTCATATATCCAATACTTTATAAACTAGAAAAGTCAGCATAATACTGCTGACTTTTTCTTTTATCTATTTTCTATACTTCCTTAACAAAAACCAATTCCTGTGGCTGGGACAGGTCTTCTCGGTAGGTAAATCCTGCAAAACTTAAGCGACGTGCTTCCTCCACCGTCTGTACTTGATTTTCTATCAGTGCTGTTAGGAAGGCACCACGCGCTTTCTTGGAAATAGTTGAATGAATCTTCAACTGACCACCTCTATCCTCCATGAATTTGAAGGTCACCATCTTTTCTCTGATTTCCTTAGAAAATACAGTCTCAAACTCGGACGACAAGAGGGAGAAAATTAGGTCTTCCTTCTTCACAGCTTCATCATAGGCTGACTTCCAATGGCTCTTCAAAGTCTTACCAGCAACTTTTAACTTCATCAAAAAGTCCAAACGGTGAGGTGCCATAGGTAACAAGGCTGGAACAACACCGTACAAAGCCGAGGTAATGAAGACATGATTTTCAAGATAAGCTTGTTCAGCCTCAGTCAATTTATCTCGCTTGATATGGCGATACATAAGCCCATCAAAAAGTTTCAAGGCTGGATAGTGTTGAGCAGTTTGCCTTTTCAAAGCTTGGATATTTTGAAATTCTTCCTCAGCCTTCTCAGCTGATACCTTGTAAAAACTCTCCAATTGATTAGAAGAATAGAGGGCCAAGGCATCCAGCACCGCCTGACTTTCTGGTCTTAAAGGAGCGACTTCAATACTTGGCAAGTCTGTGTTCATTTCTTTTGCTGTTGGGATTAAAATTTTCATATTGATAGTGTAGCATATTTTTTAGCTACTACCAAGAAATTCATCTGAAAAACCTCGGTTTGACCGAGGTTTTTTACTGCACTTTAAAGGTCTTAAGATAGTTATCTTTTCCTACTTGACCTTCGAAGGTTTTACCATTTTCTAGGTAAGGAAGGTCATCCGATACAGAGGCCTTGACCTTATAAATCTTGCCATCAACTTTAAAGAAGTAAACGGTGTCGCCCTTGATAACAGCTGATTTGAGGTCTGCTACCACACCCTTGATGCTTTCAGTTGTTGCATTATCAATCTCAAGGTCGTTTTTATTGGCATATTTGCTGAGCAGTTCTTCCACTGTAGTAGCTACGATAACGTTTTGGTACTCGACTGCATCTACCAGAGCATACTCTTTGACCAATCCAGCATTATCCTTCAATCCCATAATATACAGAGGTTTATCATTGAGGTTGATGAGGATTGGGAAGGTTGCCTTGTAGGATTTCTCCTGAACAGCACCTTCTGCCGATTCACGAGCTGATTCTTCGGTCGCAGAAGCCAAGCTGTACTTGGTGATTTCTCCTGTTCGCATGTTTTCAAGGATGAAACCAAGATTACTTTCATCCGCATTGGCCGACGTCACACCTGTGTAGAGATAAATGTCATTGCCGATAGACAAGTAATTATATCCCTTGGTAGTCTGGGTCACATTTTTCTTGGAAATCATGGCATTCCAGAAACCGTCCTTGTACTTGCCGTTATAGTTGATTTGCTCGATGGTTTCCTCAGCTGGATAAACCCTGTCCACCCATTCTGGAACATCTGCTAAGCTGTATTCCTTGGTTTCTCCATTTGTAGCATCCAAGATAATGACTGAAACAGGACGAGGAACTGCAAGCCCAAACTGCTTTTGGTAAACTGTAGCCACATAGAAAGGATTGCCCTCATCGTCCACCTCGAAAGATGGAGTTTTGAAAATTTTGGTTGGGTACTTCAAGCGCAGGTGACGTTTAACATCTCGGTTAAAATATTCCGAATCCGAATACTTGATGGGTGTCTTCAAGTCCACCAAGTTGGCATTTCCAGTTACCATGTCCACCTTGATATACTCGCCGATTCCCTTGGCCTGATTATTAAACCATTTGATAGGGTCTGCGTATTCTAGCGGTGTCACCCGATAGGGCTTCCCATCAATCGTTAGTTGAGTATAGGTGTCTGCCGCCACGTATTGCGACACCTTATCCGTTAGGGAACCCAAGTAGCGGTCACCAATTTTTTCAGCAGTACTTCTATCTAAAATAGGAACCTTACTGGTATCAGTCTTGGGAAATTCTGTGAAGTCTTTTTCCGTAACCGTGACTACATTGGCATAATTTTTAGCCTGAAAAATGCTGGAAGTCACCAAGGAAACCAAGGCTGCTAAGAGAAGAATTCCTCCAATAGAAGCTAAAAGGATTTTCCCTAACCGATTGATTTTGACATCCTCTAGATTTAAGGCAGCTTCCGCTTTGCCATGACGCACATGGACTGTTTTGACCAGATTGATTCCCCTGCCAAAGCCAAATAAGACTGCTACAAGCAGCAAATGCCCACAAAGGAAAAAGAGAAATTCCCAGCTGGTCAGGTTAAGGGGTGGTAAGAAGATATACCAAGTCGATGCAATAAAAATAAGTTCAAAGACTATTCGTTTCATTTGCTTTCCTCCTAAATGATTCGTCCTTCCAAGTGATCCAGTTCATGCTGGCATATCTGAGCTGGAAAGCCTGTCAAGGTAATGGTTTGTTCCTGCCACTTGCTGTCACGATAGGACACCGTAATCGTTTCATAACGGGTCGTCGATCGAACCCCAGTCAAAGACAAACAGCCTTCTTCTGTCTCATAAGGTCCTTCAAAGGACAGAAGTACTGGATTAAACATGACCACAGGAACCAAACCAAGATTAAAGATAATCACGCGCTTCTGCACCCCAATCATATTGGCAGCCAGACCAACACAGGTCTCGCGATTTTCTAAGAGTGTATCCTGCAAATCTTTGGCAAGATAAAGATCTTCTTGACTTGCCGGTTGAGACACCTGAGATAAAAATAAGATATCCTTTACAATTTTCTTCTCCACTTCCTCACACTCCTCTTTCTTTTTACTATATTATAGCAATTATAGCACAAAAGCCGATAACTGCAAGCCCTTTCCCTCAACTGTAACAAAAAGCCATCCGAAGATGACTTTTTTTAAATCGCATTCTTGTCAAAACCGAGTTTACGTTGGATAAATTTAACGATTTCGACAATGATAATCATTGAGAAGCTTCCAGCCATAACAATTCCCCATTGAGACAAGTCTAGTTTGGTTACGTGGAAGATACCTTCAAGCGGTTCTACGACGATTGTTGCCATAAGAAGGATGAAGGATACCAAGATAGACCAGTTGAAGGTCTTAGACTTGAATGGGCCAACTGTCAAGATGGATTGGTAAACAGACTTGACATTGTAGGCATGGAAGAGCTGAATCAAACCAAGGGTTGCAAAGGCCATAGTTAGAGCATCCGCATGAATGGCATGATTGTCACCCACATGAACTGGGTAAAGAAGGGCAAGGCCATAAACACTCATAACAATAGCTGCTTGGAGTACACCTTGATAGATGATAGAACTCAAAACACCACCTGAGAAGAAGCTTGCCTTGCGTCCACGTGGTTTATGGTTCATGACACCAGGCTCAGCTGGCTCAACACCTAGAGCGATAGCTGGGAAAGTATCGGTTACCAAGTTGATCCACAAAAGATGAACTGGCTGTAAGACATCCCAACCAAACAAGGTTGATAGGAAGATAGTTAATACTTCAGCAGTATTGGCAGAAAGTAGATACTGAATAGTCTTTTGAATGTTTGAGAAAACCTTACGTCCTTCTTCCACTGCAACGATGATAGTCGCAAAGTTATCATCTGCAAGAATCATGTCAGAAGCCCCCTTAGAAACCTCTGTACCAGTGATTCCCATACCGATACCGATATCGGCTGTTTTCAGAGCTGGCGCATCATTGACACCATCACCTGTCATGGCAACGACCTTACCTTGTTTTTGCCAAGCCTTGACGATACGAACCTTATGCTCTGGAGATACACGCGCATAAACAGAGTATTGACCAACTACTTTTTCAAAGTCTTCATCAGATAGTTCGTTGAGCTCAGCACCAGTTAAAACGTGACCTTCTGTATCGTTTGCATCAATGATTCCCAAACGTTTGGCAATAGCTTCTGCAGTGTCTTGGTGATCACCCGTAATCATGATTGGACGGATTCCAGCTTCCTTAGCTACACGAACAGCCTCAGCAGCTTCAGGACGTTCAGGGTCAATCATCCCAATCAAACCAGTAAAGATTAAATCATTTTCAAGCTCTTCAGAAGTGAGGTTTTCTGGAATGCTGTCAATAATCTTATAAGCACCAGCAAGGACACGCAAGGCTTGGTGAGCCATTTCAGAGTTGTTTGTGTGAATGAGGTTTGTAACCTTCTCATCAATCGGAGCAATATCCCCAGCCTTATCACGAAGAACACAACGTTTCAAGAGTTGGTCTGGCGCACCTTTAACAGCTACGAGGAAGCGTCCATCTGCAAGTGGATGAACTGTTGACATGAGCTTACGTTCAGAATCAAATGGCAACTCAGCCACGCGTGGATATTTCTCTAAGAAACCTTTGACATCGTAACCCTTATCCAAGGCATACTGGATGAAGGCTGTTTCAGTAGGGTCACCAATCAGATTGCCATCCACATCGATTTTCGTATCATTGGCCAAGACTACTGAACGTAGAAGCGGCATTTCAAGACCCAGTTCAATATCATCAGCTGAGTCATGTAGGACTGCATCGTAGAAGACTTTTTCGACTGTCATCTTGTTCATGGTCAACGTACCAGTCTTATCAGAAGCGATGATTTCTGTTGAACCAAGAGTTTCAACTGCTGGCAACTTACGAACGATTGAGTTTCGTTTGGCTAAAACTTGAGTACCAAGGGCAAGAACAATAGTTACGATAGCTGGGAGCCCTTCTGGAATAGCTGCAACGGCAAGGGCAACAGAGATCATCAACTCACCGAGTGGATTTTTCCCTTGAATGAAAACACCCACTACAAAAGTAACAAGTGCAATAACCAAGATAGCATAGGTCAAGACTTTAGAAAGGTTGTTCAAGTTTTGTTTAAGTGGTGTATCTGTCTCATCCGCATCTTGAAGCATACCAGCGATATGACCAACTTCAGTGTACATCCCTGTATTGACAACAACACCCATCCCACGACCATAGGTCACGTTTGAGTTTTGGAAGGCCATATTGACACGGTCACCAATACCAGCATCTGCAGTAAGCTCGACTGACAAGTCTTTTTCGACTGGCACAGACTCACCTGTAAGAGCTGCTTCTTCGATTTTAAGAGAGTTGGCTTCTAGTAAACGTAGGTCTGCAGGTACTACATCACCAGCTTCGAGAGCGACGATATCACCTGGTACCAATTCTTTAGAATCAATCTCCGCCATATGCCCATCACGAAGAACGCGGGCAGCTGGACTAGACATGGATTTGAGAGCTTCGATGGCTTCTTCTGCTTTCCCTTCTTGGTAAACACCAAAGGCAGCATTGATGATAACCACAGCTAGGATGATAATAGCATCTGCGATATCTTCCCCACCAGAAGTCACAACTGACAAGATTGCTGCAGCAACTAGGATGATAATCATCAAATCCTTAAATTGCTCGATAAATTTGACCAGGATTGATCGTTTCTCGCCTTCTTCGAGTTCATTGTGGCCAAATTCTGCAAGGCGCTTTTCCGCCTCACTTGATGACAAACCTTGCTCGGTCGCATCCACAGCCTTCAAGACCTCTTCAGGACTCTGAGTGTAAAACGCTTGGCGTTTTTGTTCTTTTGACATGTGTCTCCTCCTTGACATTGTGTGCAAAACAGACTCTCTTTTCCCTCATCGCATCTTTTCACGACAAACAAGAAGAGACCTGTTAATCATAACAAGTCTCGCTGTTTAAGATAGTGCCGGAAAGCATACTTTTCAGTATAAAATTCGGAATGACGACACTATCACAGGTTTCTGCCAGCTACTCCCTTGAGTAGTACTATTATACCAAATTTTGAAAAGTTTTCAAAGAGTAAAAAATGACTTATTTGAATTTTCCCTTGAAAACCAGTATAATGGTAGAATGCTATATGACTAGAAAGGAAGTTGAATGAAGCAATCTATCTCAAATCTCAAGTTAGCTGAGCGTGGGGCCATTATCAGTATTTCGACCTATTTGATCTTGTCTGCAGCCAAATTAGCAACTGGTCACCTCCTTCATTCATCCAGTTTGGTGGCCGATGGTTTTAACAACGTGTCGGACATCATTGGAAATGTGGCCCTCTTGATTGGAATCCGGATGGCGCGCCAGCCTGCAGACCGAGACCACCGTTTTGGCCACTGGAAGATTGAGGATTTGGCTAGCTTGGTCACTTCCATCATCATGTTCTATGTTGGTTTTGATGTTCTAAGGGATACCATTCAAAAGATTCTCAGTCATGAAGAAACGGTTATTGACCCTCTGGGTGCAACTCTAGGAATCATTTCTGCAGCGATTATGTTTCTAGTTTATCTCTACAATACTCGCCTCAGTAAGAAATCCAACTCCAAGGCACTCAAGGCTGCCGCCCAGGACAATCTTTCTGATGCTGTTACCTCACTTGGTACTACCATTGCCATCCTGGCCAGCAGTTTCAATTATCCCATTGTGGATAAACTGGTTGCCATTATCATCACTTTCTTTATCTTGAAGACTGCCTATGATATCTTTATCGAGTCTTCCTTTAGCCTTTCCGATGGTTTTGACGACCGCCTGCTTGAGGACTATCAAAAGGCCATTATGGAAATTCCCAAAATTAGCAAGGTTAAATCTCAAAGAGGTCGCACCTACGGTAGCAACATTTACCTTGATATTACGCTAGAAATGAATCCTGACTTGTCTGTTTTTGAGAGTCATGAAATCGCGGATCAAGTCGAGTCTATGCTGGAGGAACGTTTTGGCGTCTTTGATACCGATGTCCATATCGAGCCAGCACCTATCCCTGAGGATGAGATTTTAGACAATGTCTATAAAAAATTGCTCATGCGCGAACAATTGATTGATCAGGGAAATCAACTGGAAGAACTCTTAGCTGACGATTTTGTCTATATTCGTCAAGATGGAGAACAGATGAATAAAGAGGCCTATAAAGCAGAAAAAGACTTGAATTCAGCTATCAAGGACATCCAAATCACTTCCATCAGTCAAAAGACCAAACTCATCTGCTATGAGTTAGATGGTATCGTCCATACCAGTATCTGGCGTCGTCACGAAACCTGGCAAAATATCTTTCATCAAGAAACCAAAAAAGAATAGAGAAATCCTGTCATGAGACGGGATTTTTCTATTCTTCTAGCTATCAAATTCACTTAGATACTCATAGCGTTCGTATTTTTCAAGGAGTGCTTCGTTTTTCTCATCCAGTTCTTTTTGGAGAGTAGCCAACTTACCAAAGTCAGAGCCGTTGGCCTGCATTTCCTCTTCAATGACAGCGATACGATTTTCCAAGGCTTCAATATCGCTTTCAATACTTGCCCACTCCTGCTTTTCTTGGTAGGTCATGCGTTTCTTGTCTTCACGGACCTTGACCACTTTCTCCTTTTCGGCCTTTTGCACTTGATTGGCCAACTCTGTTTCAAAGACTTTTTCATCAAGATAATCGGTATAATGACCAAAGAAAGGACGAATCTTGCCATCCTCAAAAGCGAGAATCTTGGTCGCTACCTTATCTAAGAAATAACGGTCATGGCTAACTGTCAAAACTGGACCAGCAAAGCCTTGCAAGAAATTCTCCAAAACTGTAAGAGTAGCAATATCCAAGTCATTTGTCGGCTCGTCCAAGAGAAGAACATTTGGTTTTTCCAAGAGCAGTTTGAGGAGATAAAGACGTTTTTTCTCTCCCCCAGACAATTTCTCAATCAAGGTTCCATGCGTCGAACGTGGGAAAAGGAACTGCTCCAGCAACTCTGCAATCGAAGTCGTAGAACCACCGCTGGTCTTGACCTCTTCTGCCACTTCCTGCAAGTAATTGAACACTCGCTTGCTTTCATCCAAACCCTCAATTTGCTGAGAGAAATAGGCGATGCGAACAGTTTCCCCAATCACAACTTGTCCTGCTGTCGGCTCAAGAATGCCTGCAATCAAGTTAAGGAGAGTTGATTTCCCAACACCGTTATCCCCAACAATTCCAATACGATCTTTAGCCTGTACCAAGAGATTAAAATCTTGCAAAATAGGCTTGTTTTCATAGGCAAAGAAAACATCCTGAAACTCGATAACTTTCTTCCCAATCCGACTGGTTTCAAAGTTCATGGTCAAGTCTGTCTCAGCAACGCCACCTGAAACTTCTTTCTTTAAATCATGGAAACGATTGATACGAGCTTGCTGCTTGGTCGCACGCGCCTGCGGTTGTCTGCGCATCCATGCCAATTCTTGCTTATAAAGTTGTTCCTTTTTGTGGAGAAGAGCCGCATCGCGCTCATCTTGTTCAGCCTTAAGGCGAACATAGTCCTGATAATTCCCTTGATACTCGGTCAATCCAGCTCGATCCAACTCGAAAATCCGTGTTGACAAAGCGTCCAAGAAATAGCGATCGTGGGTGATAAAAAGGACGGTCTTCTTGGAATTTTTCAAAAAGAGGGTCAGCCACTCAATAGTCGCAATGTCCAGATGGTTGGTCGGCTCATCCAGCAGCAAGAGGTCGTGGTTGCCAAGAAGAACTTGCGCCAACTGGACCCGTCTTCTTAGACCACCTGACAATTCTCCCACTGGAGTAGATAAGTTCTGAATACCCAGCTTGCTAAGAACCGTCTTGACCTGACTCTCAATTTCCCAAGCTTGGAGAGAGTCCATTTCTGCCATGACCCGTTCCAAACGCGCCTGTTTGTCATCACTATAGTTGAGCATGATCAACTCATACTCACGAATGAGTTGGATTTCCTTGAGGTCGCTGGAGAGGACCGTATCCAAAACCGTCTTGCTATCATCAAAATCAGGGTCCTGAGTCAAGTAACCAATCTGGTAATCATTCTTAGCCGAAAAGGGACTGACATCCCCATCAAAGCCAGAAACACCAGATAGAACATCTAAAAGGGTGGTCTTGCCAGTCCCATTAACACCGATTAGACCGATTCTGTCTAGGTCATGGATAATAAAGGAAATATCCTTAAAAACGGTCTTGTCACCGACGGATTTACTTAGTTTTTCAACGATAAAAACACTCATTTTTTCTCCCTCAGATAAGCATGGATGGCTTGACGGTCATTTTCCAATTCTCCATCGACAATGGCATATTCAATCTCTGTTAAAATCTCTCCCAAGTCTGGGCCCGGCTGATAACCATATTCCTTGATTAAAATGCCACCGTTAATCTGAATTTCTTTCTTATCATGAATGGTCAAGCTCTGGTAGGTTTCAGTGATGGCTTGTGGGTTGACTTCTTTTCCTTGGGCCTGACGAAGATTTTCAGACTGTAAAAGTAAATCCAAGTCAAAGCGATAACAATCGCGCTTGCTCAATTCTCCCTTTTCACGCAAGGCCAAAATAGTCAGCAAATCCTGAACTTGCTTGGCAAATTGACGTGAGGTCTTCCAAGCCTTCAAAAATGGCTGCGCATTTTCAATCTCCAAAGCCCACAGTAGAGCTGCCCAGGCTTGTTCAGAGGATTCAAAAGTAAAATCAGTCTCTAAATCAAACAGTCTATTAAGCTCGTCCTGGCTAGATGCCATATCAGGGAGATAGTCATAAGCTTGACTCTCAATCATGGAAGCCAAACCCCTTCTCCAAAATGGAGCCAGCAAGAGTTTATCAAACTCAACGAAGGTACGCTCCACAGAAATTTTCTCCAAAAGTGGCGTCAAAATTTTCATAGCTTTAAATGTTTCTGACTCAAGTTCGAAGCCAAGACTAGCCTGAAAACGAAAACCACGCATAATCCGCAAAGCATCTTCGTTGAAACGCTCACTAGCCACTCCAACTGCTCGTAAGACTTGCTTTTCCAAATCTTCTAAACCATGGAACAAGTCAATGATTTCTCCTGTCTCGTCCAAAGCAAAGGCATTGACTGTAAAATCACGGCGCTTGAGGTCTTCTTCTAGCGAGCGCACAAAGGAGACCGCACTGGGTCTGCGATAGTCCACATAGACATCCTCTGTCCGAAAGGTGGTTACCTCATACTCCTCATCCCCATCTAAAACTAAGACGGTTCCATGCTCGATTCCGATATCGGCTGTTCGCGGAAAAATCTGCTTGGTTTCTTCTGGATAAGAAGACGTCGCAATATCCACATCATGAATGGGACGATTGAGGAGGGCATCTCGAACAGAGCCCCCAACAAAATAGGCCTCAAAACCTGCTTCTTTAATTTTTTCTAATACTGGTAAAGCCTTCTGAAATTCAGAAGGCATTTGCGTTAATCTCATAATAAGTGTTCTAATCCATAGACAAGCTCATGACGCTTGACAACTTCTTTAATTCCCAAATTCACCCCTGTCATGAAGGAGCTGCGATCATAGGAGTCATGACGGAGTGTCAATCCTTCTCCCTGATTGCCAAAGATGACTTCCTGATGGGCTACTAAGCCTGGCAAACGTACTGAGTGGATCCGCATGCCATCAAAGTCAGCACCACGAGCACCTGCAATCAATTCTTCTTCATCAGGCGCACCTTGCTGGGTAGACTCTCGAACTTCTGCCATTAACTCAGCTGTTTTAATAGCTGTTCCACTCGGAGCATCCTTTTTCTTGTCATGATGGAGCTCGATAATCTCCACATTTGGGAAATATTTAGCAGCCTGCCTTGCAAATTGCATGAGTAAAACAGCACCCAAGGCAAAATTTGGAGCGATTAAACCACCCAAATTTTGTTCACGAGAAAATGCTTTCAGCTCTGCAATTTCTTCACTCGTGAAACCAGTTGTTCCAACTACTGGAGCAAAGCCATTTTCAAGAGCAAAGCGTGTATTTTCATAGGCAACAGTTGGAGTAGTAAAGTCTACCCAGACATCCGCTTCAAAGCCTGCTAAATCAGCCTTATCCTTGAAAACAGGAATACCCTGCCATTCTGATTCAGACTCAAAGGGATCCAAAACTGCTACCAAGTCCAAGTCTGGATCAGCCAAGACCATCTGACAAGCAGCCTGGCCCATCTTTCCCTTAAAACCAGCAATAATTACTCGAATACTCATCTCTACTCCTGACTAAGATACAAAGGACGATAGCTGCCCTTGAAAAATAGGGAATGACGCTGACTTTCCATGAAAGGCAAGACAGGCATCTTTTTTCAAGAGGCAGGTAGTCCGTGTTCAATTTCTAAGATACAAAGCCTGTAAGAACACAGAGTGAAAATAGGAGTTCTAATCAAGGAGTGTCTCCTCCCTCCTTGGAAGAACTATCTTTTTCACAGAGGGTTCCAGGCGTGTTCAATTATCAAGATACAAAGGGCCTTAGCTACCCGTGAAAAATAGGGGATGGCGCTGACTTTCCATGAAAGGTAAGACAGGCATCTTTTTTCAAGAGGCAGGTAGTCCGTGTTCAATTGCTATTTCTTAACTAGCCTAGAAGCGCAAACTAAATTACTGGAATATAACCTAGAGCAATGCTTCCTGCTCCTAGGTGTGTTCCAATGACACTACCAAATGTAGCAAGTGAAACATCCGAACCTACTCCAGATTCAAGTAAGTGCTGACGCAATTCCTCAGCCTTTTCAGGGGCATTTCCGTGAATGACAATGATACGGTATTGGCCTGAAGCTGTTGCTTCATTGATAATTTCAATTAAGCGCTTGGTTGCTTTCTTTTCAGTACGGACTTTTTCGTACACTTCAATCACACCTTGGTTATTGAAATAGAGGATTGGCTTAATGCTTAGCAGATTGCCCAAAATCGCAGCTCCATTTGAAAGGCGTCCACCTTTAACCAAGTGGTCCAAATCATCGACCATGATGAAAGCAGATGTGTGACTAATTTGGATAGCTAGCTTATCCTGAATAATGGCAAAGTCATCACCCTGGTCTCGCCAGTTAAAGACACTTTCAACCATGATACCCAGAGGAGCACTTGTAATCAAAGTGTCTGGGAAGGCAATGGTTAATCCCTCATAATCATCGACCATGTACTGGATATTTTGGTAAAAACCTGAAATTCCAGAAGATAGGAAAAGCCCCAAAGCATGTGTATAGCCTTGTTCTTTAAGCGAAGTTAGAATCTCATCTAACTTGGCAATACTTGGTTGACTGGTCTTAGGCAATTCAGAAGCCTGAGCCATTTTTTGGTAAAATTCCTCAGCAGTCAGATTGATCCCTTCGACATACTCCTCACCATCAATATTAACAGGAATATCCAAGACAAATAAATCTTCTCTTTGCAAGGTATCTGCACTGAGATAGGCAGAGGAATCTGTGATAACAGCTAATTTCATATTAGAACTCCAAATTGATTCCTGGTAAGTCTAATGCAATTTCAGTTACTTCATAAGTCAAACGGTTGAGCATGTTCAAACATGGACGAGCCAAGGTTTCCACTTCTTCTTGGTTCAATTCACTTGGTTCGTTAACAATACGACCATCGATATGGTTCACCTGTGAAATGGTTCCACTGATGACAAATTTATCAAATACAATCATAAAACTCAAGATAACAATCAAGGAAGTCACTTGATTTTCTTGGTCATGTTGAATTAATTGGAAGTTCACATCCACCTTAGTTTCAGGAGCTCCATTTTCATTTTCCCATTCAAAATTACGCGCATCAAAATGATACTGACTAACAAATTCTTGTTCACGTTTAAGATTCATGTCTTTCTCCCTCGGCTACAATATTATAAGCTATTGTACCATAATTTTTTATTTTCATCTAGTTTTCTAGGATTTAGTCAATCCCGATTTCAGCTCGAACTACGTCTGCGATGGTATCAACATAGTAGTCCACTTCTTCTGTTGTAGGCGCTTCTGCCATAACACGCAAAAGAGGCTCTGTTCCACTTGGGCGAACAAGGATACGGCCATTCCCCGCCATTTCAGCTTCCATCTTCTCGATGATAACCTTGATAGCTGGCACTTCCATAGCCTTTTCCTTCATGGCATTTTCCACTCGGATATTGACTAATTTTTGTGGATAGATGGTTACTTCTGCTGCCAACTCTGACAAGCTCTTACCAGTTTCCTTCATGATTTTGGTCAATTGAACAGCAGATAATTGGCCATCACCTGTTGTATTGTAATCCATCAAGATGACGTGACCAGACTGTTCACCACCGAGGTTGTAGCCTGATTTTCTCATTTCTTCCACAACATAGCGGTCGCCAACTGCAGTGACTGCCTTGTTAATGCCTTCACGGTCCAAGGCCTTGTGGAAACCAAGGTTGGACATAACAGTTGTCACGATTGTATTTTGGGCCAATTGTCCTTTTTCAGAAAGGTATTTCCCGATGATGTACATAATCTTGTCACCATCAACGATGTCGCCATTTTCATCAACAGCAATCAAACGGTCACTGTCTCCGTCAAAGGCCAAACCAATAGCTGAGCCGCTTTCTTTGACCACATCTTGAAGAGCTTCTGGGTGAGTTGAACCAACATTAAGGTTGATGTTAAGACCATCTGGTGTTTCCCCGATAACAGTTAATTGAGCGCCAAGGTCTGCAAAGATTTGACGGGCACTTGTAGACGCCGCACCGTTTGCTGTGTCCAAGGCAACCTTCATTCCCTCAAGAGGAGTTCCAGTTGAAACAAGATAGCCTTCATACTTACGCAAGCCTTCTGGATAATCTACCAAGGTTCCCAAGCCTTCTGCACTTGGACGAGGAAGAGTGTCTTCCGCAGCGTCTAGCAAGGCTTCAATTTCTGCTTCTTTTTCATCGTCCAGTTTGAAGCCATCACCGCCAAAGAACTTAATTCCGTTATCAAGGGCTGGATTGTGGCTGGCAGAAATCATGACACCAGCACTTGCTCCTTCAGTTTTTACCAAGTAAGCTACTGCTGGTGTTGCCAAAACACCTAGTTTGTATACGTGAATACCAACTGAAAGAAGACCAGCTACCAAGGCAGATTCTAGCATTTCCCCAGAAATACGTGTATCACGTCCTACAAAAACTTTCGGTGCTTCCGTTTCATGTTGGCTAAGAACATAGCCTCCAAAACGTCCTAGTTTAAAGGCCAATTCTGGCGTTAATTCTACGTTAGCTTCTCCACGGACTCCATCAGTCCCAAAATATTTACCCATTTTTATAAAATCCTTTTCCTATTTTTAATTCGTTTTTGAACTAGTTGCTTTCGTTGACGAAGATGTCTCCGACGAACTGCTTGTTGTTGAATTTGATGTGCTTGAACTTGGTGCTACTGGTTTTGTAGTCACCTTCATTGTCGTGTCGAACGGAGTAATAACTGCCGGTAAGACAACACCATTGCGATCGATTGCCTGCAAAGGTACTGAACCACTGTAATTACCTGTTATGCGTTCGCTGGTTGGTAAAAGCGCAATAACTTTGTCAATCTTAGCTAATGTTTCCTGGTCAGTTGTGACCGAAACTCGTTCGTTTGACACGGTTATACTATCAATTTGTAACTTGGGATCAATCTGGCTTTGGTCAACTTGTGGCACAACAAGCATCCCATCTCGCTTAACCTTCTTCCCAACATTCACTGTAATCTTTTGAGGCGTTGCCACAGCGGTCAATCCACTTGGAAGATTTTCAATATTCAAGGGAACTTCAATCGTTCCAACACTGGCATCCGTCAAATCAGCAGTTACCTTAAACTTACGAGTGCTCTCCTGCATTTCGCTGGCCAAGGTCACACGATTGGCTCCGGTTAATACCACTGAAACTTCTGATGCAAATCCGCTAATGAAATACTGGTCATCATCATAGTGAATAACAATAGGAACGTTCGTTATCGTATTGGTGTAAGTTTCTGATTTAACCTGCCTTGCGGTATTACTATTTTGAAAGTTGGTTGACGTTGCATAGATGAATAAGATACAAGCAAAAAAGAGAGATGAAATGATGTATAGACTATTTTTTCTCATATTTCCAACCTCCTAACAAACGGTCCTTGAAACTGACTTTTTCCTCAACGGCTGGCAAAAGAATTGCTCGTAGCTCTGCTTCAAATTCTTCAATCGTCAAGTCGTGCTTGAAAACACCGTTATAGGTAATAGAAATGCCACCTGTTTCCTCTGAGACGATGAAGGTCAAGGCATCGGATACTTCTGACAAACCGATAGCCGCCCGATGTCTGGTCCCAAATTCCTTTGAAATCCCTGTGCTTTCTGTCAAGGGCAGATAGGCAGAGGTGACTGCAATCCGATTTTCTCTGATAATCACAGCACCATCGTGTAGGGGAGTGTTGGGGATAAAGATATTAATAAGGAGTTCAGCTGAAATATTGGCATCCAAAGGAATCCCTGTCGCAATGTATTCTTGCAAGGTCCGAACTCGTTGGATGGCAACCAGAGCACCAATCTTACGAGGACTCATATATTCAACCGACTTGACAAAGGCACGAATCATTTGCTCTTCTGCACTAATTTGAGCAGTAGAAAAGAAATCTGTCGCCCTTCCCAAGCGTTCCAAACCAGTCCGAATCTCTGGAGAGAAGATAACAACCGCAGCAATAACCCCATAGGTGATAATTTGATTAATCAACCAAGAAATCGTTGTTAAACCAAGGATATTGGCTACAACCTGGGCTAATACAAAGATCACGACCCCACGCACCAAAATCATAATCTTGGTGCCAGCTATCGCTTTTGTAAAACGATATAAAATATAGGCCACAATCAAAATATCAAACAGATTGATGGCAATACTCCAAGGACTAGAAAACAAGCTAGTCCAATATTGCAGGTTGGATAATTGTTGAAAGTTCATCTGCTGTCTCCTCTCTGTCCAAACACGTTCCTTTCTATTATACCATTTTTCTGGCATTTTTTTCCCTATCCTACTTCATTTTAAATTAAAGAAAAAATATGATAAAATAAACTGACTAGAAAAAACAAAGGAGAAACCATGTCTCAACTCTATGATATCACTATTGTAGGTGGCGGTCCTGTCGGGCTCTTTGCAGCCTTCTATGCCCACCTACGCCAAGCTAAAGTTCAAATCATCGACTCCCTTCCGCAACTAGGTGGACAACCTGCTATTCTCTATCCTGAAAAGGAAATTCTAGACGTACCGGGATTCCCAAACCTGACTGGAGAAGAGTTGACCAACCGCTTGATTGAACAACTAAATGGCTTTGATACCCCTATTCATCTCAATGAAACGGTTCTTGAGATTGAAAAACAAGAAGAAGTCTTTGTCATCACAACTTCTAAAGGAAATCACCTGTCTAAAACTGTTATCATTGCTATGGGGGGCGGTGCCTTTAAACCTCGTCCGCTGGAATTAGAAGGCGTTGAGGGCTATGAAAATATCCACTATCATGTTTCCAACATTCAGCAATACGCTGGTAAGAAAGTAACGATTCTTGGTGGGGGGGACTCGGCTGTGGATTGGGCTTTGGCTTTTGAAAAAATTGCACCAACTACCCTTGTTCACCGCAGAGATAATTTCCGCGCCTTGGAACACAGTGTCCAAGCCTTACAAGAATCATCTGTATCCATCAAGACACCATTCGTTCCTAGCCAACTCCTTGGAGATGGAAAAATGCTTGACAAGTTGGAAATCACAAAAGTTAAATCTGATGAAACAGAAACTATTGACCTAGACCACCTCTTTGTCAACTATGGTTTCAAATCTTCTGTTGGTAACCTTAAAAACTGGGGTCTGGACCTCAACCGCCACAAGATTATCGTCAACAGCAAACAGGAATCCAGCCAAGCAGGTATCTATGCTATCGGTGACTGCTGCTACTATGACGGAAAAATTGATTTGATTGCAACAGGACTGGGAGAAGCTCCAACTGCTGTCAACAATGCCATCAACTACATTGACCCTGAGCAAAAAGTACAACCAAAACACTCTACTAGTTTATAAAAAAGAACCACGAGTCAAATGCGATTCGTGGTTTTATAATTCATCGGCTATCTTATTGATTTTTCTAAGTCTGTGGTTGACACCACTTTTGGTCAGAGGGGTGCTGAGGCTGTCTGCCAACTGCTGGATAGAGTAGTCTGGGTGCTGAATCCGCAGTTGCGCTACCTCCTGCAAATCCACTGGCAGGTTTTCTAAGCCCATGATATCTTTGATTTTACTGATATTGTTGATAGTCTTCATGCTGGCAGAAACTGTCCGAGCAATATTGGCTGTTTCGGCATTATTGGCCCTATTGAGGTCATTACGGGTTTCTCGTAAAATCTTTACTCTCTCAAAATCATCACGCGCCTGCATGGCTCCGATGACAATCAAGAAGTCCATAATATCTTCGGCACGCTGGAGGTAGGTCACAGCACCCTTTTTGCGCTCAAGTACTTTGGCATCTAATAAAAATTGCTGGAGAAGGGAGGCAAGCCCTTGCGCGTGATCCAGATAAACAGAACTGATTTCCAACTGGTACTTGCCTGACTCAGGGTCACGAATGCTTCCATTTGCCAAGAAAGCGCCACAAAGATAGGCACGCCCTGCTTCCTCGTCCGATAAAATCTCCTCATCAATACCTGTTTCTAGGCCAAAGAAAGAGTCTGCCAAGTGCAAATCACTCAACAAGTCCTGCACCTTTTCATCTGTAAAAACGGTATAGACTCGATTCTTGCGAAGATTGCTCCGTTGGTGGTGGCGAATTTCCGATTTGATTTCGTAGAAATGGAGAAAGGACTCGTAGAGGTGACGAGCCAGTTTGGCATTTTCTGTCACAACTGACAAGGTCAAGCCCGAAGTCGAGAGACCGATACTGCCAGACATTTTGATAATGGCAGATAATTCATGCCGGCTCAGATGGTGCTGACCTAGGATTTCTTCTTTAACTGCTACTGTGAAACTCATTTTCTCACCTGTATAATCCGCATCAATTCATCCACAATCAAATCCCCATCGTGGAAGGCACCACCATTTTCCAGACGAAGGAAGTTGGATGAAATCACACGCGGAACTTGCTTACAAAGACCAGCAAAATCATGTTCCACCTGCACTAAGTATTCATCAAAACGGTTGGAATTCATGTATTCCTGAGGCACTTTTTCAATATTCACCAAGACAGTATCGATAAAAGGTCGGCCAAGGTGACGATGCAAGACCTCTACGTGGTCACTATCTGTAAAGTGTTCCGTCTCCCCACGTTGGGTCATGATATTGCAGACATAGGCGATTTCTGCCTTGGTTTCCAAAAGTGCCTGCCCGATTTCCTTAATCACGATATTGGGCAAAATCGAGGTAAAGAGGGAACCAGGTCCGAGGACAATCATGTCACTTTCAAGAATGGTCTGCACTACTCGACGACTGGCCAGAGGCGTATCATCGTTGAGGGTATTGGTCACATAGACATGGTCAATCATGCCTGGATGGTCTGCAATATGACTCTCTCCAGCCACTTCTGTCCCATCCTGAAAGACCGCATGAAGGGTCAAAGGATGGTCACTGGAAGGATAAATCTTCCCTGTTGTATGGAAAAATTTGCTCAGTAACTGCATGGCATTATAGGTCGAACCCTGCATTTCTGACAAGCCAGCAATGATGAGATTACCCAATGGATGACCAGCAAAGGCTCCTGCATCTTCAGAAAAGCGATACTGAAAGACTTTCTCATAAAACTTAGGCATATCCGACATGGCCACAAGGACATTGCGGAGATCTCCTGGCGGTGTCAACTGCTGCATGTTTTTTCGGAGTTCACCTGATGAACCACCATCATCGGCCACCGTTACGATAGCAGCGATTTCCACATCTTTTTCACGCAGACTTTTAAGAATGACGGGGATCCCAGTCCCTCCACCAATCACCGTTATCTTTGGTTTTCTCATGAACGGTTTACCGTTTCCTTTCTTCGGTCTTTGTCGCGATGCCCTTCATTAACAGGCCAATTCTTGGATAAGTCCTGCGCCAAGCGTTTAGCAAAGGCCACACTACGGTGTTGCCCACCCGTACAACCCATGGCAATGGTCAAAACGGACTTACCTTCCTTTTGGTAACTTGGCAAAATCGGCTCAATCAAGGCCAACAAATGTTGATAGAAGTCTTCTGACTCAGGGTGATTCATGACATAGTCATAAACTGGTTCATCTACACCCGTTTGGTTTCGCAGTTCTGGAAGGTAGTATGGATTTGGCAAGAAACGGACATCAAAAACCAAGTCTGCATCAATCGGGATTCCATATTTAAAGCCAAAAGACATGACTTCGATACGGAAAGACTGGGCTTGTTCCTGATCAGAAAACTGCTCTGCAAGGGTTTTGCGCAGCTCACGTGGAGTAAGTTCAGTTGTATCCACCACATTTTGACTCATATTTTTCAAAGGCGCCAAGAGTTCACGTTCCAGCTTGATTCCATCCAAAATCCGTCCATCTGCAGCTAGAGGGTGACTTCGTCTAGTTTCCTTGTAACGAGCGACCAATTCCTTATCAGCTGCATCCAAAAAGAGAATTTTAAAGTCCAGTTCTTCCTTATTTTCCAACTCATCCAAAACCGCTTGAATTTCTGAAAAGAAAGAACGGCTACGCATATCCACTACCAAGGCCAACTTATGGTCGTCTTCCTTTGTTTCAACCAACTGCAAAAACTTAGGCAAGAGAGCTGGCGGCATATTATCAATGGTAAAATAGCCTAGATCCTCGAAGGACTGAATGGCCACAGTTTTCCCTGCACCACTCATCCCTGTCACAATCACCAAGTGAAGTTGTTTCTTTGTCATCTTTTTCTCCTTATATCAAAAGAAGTTTGGCAGAACCAAACTTCAACTAGCTTATCCAATCTCTGCGATGACTTCGATTTCGACTTTTACATCACGAGGAAGACGAGCTACCTCCACAGCTGAACGAGCTGGAAATTCCTCTTTAAAGGCCGTTTGGTAAACCTCATTAAAAGGAACAAAGTCGTTCATATCGCTCAAGAAGCAAGTTGTTTTGACCACATGGTCAAAGTCTGTTCCTGCTTCCGCCAAAATAGCACCGATGTTTTTCAAGACTTGTTCTGTCTGTTCTTGGATAGTCTCTCCAACGATTTCTCCAGTTTCAGGAGAGAGAGGAACTTGACCACTAGCAAACAAGAGGTTGCCAACGATTTTTCCTTGAACATATGGTCCGATAGCCTTTGGAGCTTTGTCTGTATGAATTGTTTTTGCCATTTTCTTTTCCTCACAATTTTTCTAATATTGCATCCCAAGCCTCATCCATCCCTGCCTTGCTGACAGATGAAAAGAGGATGAAATCGTCACTTGGGTCAAAGTTTAATTTCTTTTTGATTGCTGATTCGTGCTTGTTCCATTTACCACGAGGAATCTTGTCCGCCTTGGTCGCAACGATGATGACCGGAATCTCATAATACTTGAGAAATTCGTACATCTGTACATCATCTGCTGACGGGTCATGACGAAGGTCAACTAAACTGACTACTGCACGGAGATTTTCTCGAGTTGTCAGATACTCCTCAATCATGCGCCCCCACTTTTCACGTTCCTTTTTGGAAACGCGGGCATAGCCATAACCAGGCACATCCACAAAGCGCATCTTGTCGTCGATGTTAAAGAAGTTGAGCAGCTGGGTTTTCCCAGGTTTCCCTGATGTACGAGCCAGATTCTTACGGTTCAACATAGTATTGATAAAGCTAGACTTGCCAACATTGGAACGCCCTGCTAGGGCAATCTCTGGTAGTTCATCCTGCGGATAGTGGGACTTATTCGCCGCACTGAGCAAGATTTCAGCATTATGTGTATTAAGTTCCATAGTCACCTCTAGGCTGTTTCTAGGATTGGTTTATCCGTTCCATCGACAGCTTCTTTTGTGATGCGGACCAATTTCACATTTTCCTGACTCGGCACTTCAAACATGACATCTAGCATTGTTTCTTCAATAATCGAACGAAGACCACGCGCACCAGTTTTGCGTTCAATGGCTTTATTAGCAATCTCTTGAAGGGCTTCGTCGTCAAATTCCAACTCGACATCATCATAAGAAAGTAAGGTTTGATATTGTTTCACCAAGGCATTTCTTGGCTCTTTCAAGATGCGAACCAAGTCATCAACCGTTAATTGCTCAAGAGCTGCAAAGACAGGCAAGCGTCCAATCAACTCTGGGATAATACCAAATTTTTGAATATCTTCTGCGATGATTTCTTGCATGTAGGAGCTATTTTCGTCAATCGCCTTGTTATTTTGACCAAATCCGATAACTTTTTCACCCAGACGTTGTTTGACAATTTCTTCGATGCCATCAAAGGCACCACCCACGATGAAGAGGATATTTTTAGTATCCACTTGAATCATCTCTTGTTGCGGATGTTTGCGTCCACCTTGAGGAGGTACACTAGCAACAGTTCCTTCGATAATCTTGAGAAGGGCTTGTTGTACTCCTTCACCTGAAACGTCACGTGTGATAGAGACATTCTCGCTCTTCTTGGCAATCTTGTCAATTTCATCCACATAGATAATGCCACGCTCTGCACGTTCAATGTTAAAGTCAGCAGCCTGTAGGAGTTTGAGGAGAATATTTTCCACATCCTCACCCACATAACCAGCCTCAGTAAGAGCTGTTGCATCTGCAATGGCAAAAGGTACATTTAAACTCTTAGCCAAGGTCTGGGCAAGGAAAGTTTTCCCTGAACCAGTTGGGCCAATCATCAAGATGTTTGACTTTTGCAAATCCACATCTTCTGACTCTTCACGCGTATCGTGGAAATTGATGCGTTTGTAGTGGTTGTAAACCGCCACTGCTAAGGCACGTTTGGCACGATCTTGACCGATTACATAGTGGTTCAAGATATGGAGAAGTTCGATTGGTTTTGGAACTTCAGACAAGTCTGCCAAGACTTCTTCCGCCAACTCCTCACGAATGATCTCCTGGGCTAACTCCACACATTCATTACAGATAAAGGCATTGTTCCCAGCGATTATTTTTTGTACTTCTTCTTGGCTTTTGCCACAAAATGAGCAATAAACCATCATATCATTATTCCTATTTGTAGGCATGATTTCCTTCCGTTCTATTCTATACTGTCATTCTATCTAAAATAAGGTCATGTAAAAAGCATGGATACTATTGACCAAATTGGTAAAGGCATTTAACCAGAGCAGGACAGAAAGTCCATAGCGCTTTTTACGAAAAGCCTGTGCTCCTGCAAGCAAGCAGACCAAGCACAGCATGGCTGTGAAAAAACCAAATATACTACGTTCCATTAGACTTCCTTTCTCTTGCGGTATTGGATGGTAAAATCATAAGGATTTTTCTCATCTTTGGTATAGGATTTGCTTGAAATCGTCTCAAAAAGAGACAAGTCAAACTCTTCAGGAAAATAGGTATCTCCTTCCACCCGAGCATGAATTTGAGTCACAATCACCTCATCAAGGTAGGGTTCAAAAGCCTGAAAAATCTGCTTTCCACCAATAATATAGAGATTCTTTTCTTGAGCCTGATACCAGCCCAAGACAGACTGGACATCATAAAAAGTAGTAACCCCGTCTATCTTTTCTTCTGGATTACGAGTCAAAATCAGGGTCTCCCGTTTTGGAAGCAAGCGACGCTCCATCCCATCAAAGGTCACACGCCCCATCAAGATAGCATGATTCAGAGTTGTTTCTTTGAAGTGTTGCAATTCTGCTGGTAAATGCCAAGGCAGACGATTGTCCTTCCCAATTACACCATCTTCATCCTGGGCCCAAATAGCTACGATTTTCTTAGTCATGCTTCCATCCTTTTTACTGATAGTACTATTTTATCAAAAAACTCAAAAAAAGACTGGTTTGGAATGCGTTCAGTTTGATAGAAAAGAAGCAGGCTAGCTTTAGCCTGCTTCTCCTGTCCCTAGGACATACGTTTCTTTGCTTCTAATTCAATTTTTTTGACTACTTCTTGAATGTTCAAACCAGTTGTATCAAGGTAAACTGCATCCTCTGCTTGTTTGAGAGGCGAAGTCTCACGATGACTATCCTTGTAGTCACGCGCAGCAATTTCCTCTTTTAGGGTTTCAAGGTCTGTTTCAATTCCCTTGGCAATATTTTCCTTGTAACGGCGTTCTGCTCTTTCATCAACAGAAGCTACTAAGAAAATTTTCAATTCTGCTTGTGGCAATACAACAGTCCCAATATCGCGACCATCCATGACAATCCCACCTTGCTGGGCAATCTCTTGTTGGAGAGAAACTAGTTTCTCACGTACTTCAGGAATTGCTGCAATAGCAGAAACATGATTGGTCACTTCATTTTCACGAATAGGATGAGTAATGTCCACATCTCCTACAAAGACAAGTTGTTCTCCAGTTTCTGAGCGCCCAAAGCTGATTGGATGCTGGTCCAATAAGGCTAAAAGTTCCTCAATTTCTTCCACTCCTAACTGGTGTTTCAGAGCCATATAGGTCGCCGCACGATACATAGCACCTGTATCTAGATAGGTATAACCAAAATTTTTAGCAATAATCTTAGCAACCGTACTCTTACCGCTTGAAGCTGGACCATCGATAGCAATTTGAATTGTTTTCATATCAACTCCTATTTGATTTTGATAACATCACCTGGATTAGCAAACCAAGAACCTGTAGCCATATGCCCAGGATTCAAGGCCTCTAGCTGAGCAATCGAGATTCCTGCACGAGCGGCAATGGTTGCTTCTCCTTCTCCAGCCTGAACTGTAATTGTCCCTTCACTATCAGTATGCTCTTCAGAATGACTTTCACTAGAAGAGCTCTCTGTAGAAGTTGCTTCTTCAGTCTTGCTAGATGAAGATGCGGATTCTTCTGTTACAGAGGTTGAAACAGGGGCAGATGAATCATAAAAATCTTTCAAGGCTGCTGTACGATTACTCCCTCCACTTGAAAGGTAAATCAATACTATTATCATTACTACAACAATCACGAAAAAGAGACTAGCTAGAATCGTCAAGACACGATTTGCAACAATACCTGTACCTTTTTGATTACGTTGATGTCGTTCCGTTCTCGTCTGTTCTTCTTGATTCTCATAAATATCTTCTTGCCACGGTTCTTTTGCCATACCTTACTCCTTGTTTTTTTTTACTTTTCTTATTACAATATAAATATGAAAATCACACTTATACCTGAACGCTGCATTGCCTGTGGTCTTTGCCAAACTTATTCTGAATTATTTGATTACCACGATAATGGAATCGTGCGTTTTTACGATGACCCTGACCAACTAGAAAAAGAAATCTCTCCTAGTCAGGACGTCGTAGAAGCTGTTAGAAACTGTCCGACACGTGCCTTGATTAAAGATTAACTCTAATACCGACAGGAACGTTCCACTCCTTCTAGTTTAGCATATTTCCATGCAAAATTATAGTCTTTTCTCTTTATTTTTTTCTGTAAAATCAGGAAGGTCACTTTTTTCTTTGACGAGATAAAGTGGTCTTTTTTTGGTCTCTAGATAAATCTTACTGATATACTTGCCGAGAATCCCAATGGTCAAGAGTTGAATCCCACCAAGGAAGAGAATAACAGCCATCAGAGAGGTCCAACCTGATGTCGGATTGCCCAAAATGAGGGTCCGCACCACAACAAAAAAGGTCATAAGCAGAGAAATCAAACAAGATAGGAGACCTGCCACAAAGGCTATAATCAAGGGAAAATCTGAAAAATTAACAATCCCTTCAATGGAGTAGAAAAAAAGTTGCCTAAAACTCCAACTGGTCTTACCAGCCTTCCTTTCGACATTTGGATAGTCCAGATAGTGGGTTTTAAAACCCACCCAGGCAAAGAGTCCCTTCGAAAAACGATTGGACTCAGTCAAGCTTAAAATGGCATCGACTACAGACCTTCTCATCATGCGAAAATCACGGACACCTGACGGCAGGGCTACTGGACTAATTTTTTTCATGAAGCCGTAAAATAGATTAGCACAAAAACTGCGAAAGAAGGGTTCCCCCTCCCGACTAGTTCTCCTGGTCCCAACACAGTCCAAGTCTGTATTCTGGTCTAGTAAGGCTTTCATCTCAAGCAATATACTAGGAGGATCTTGGAGGTCTGCATCCATCACCACCACTAGATCTCCTGTCGCATATTGCAAGCCTGCATACAGAGCTGCTTCTTTGCCAAAATTTCGCGAGAAAGAAATATAATGCACTGCTGGATTTTGCTCCCGATAGGTCTTTAAGAGTTCCAAGGTCCCATCACTTGATCCATCATCGACAAAGACATACTCGATTTCTGTTCCCAAATCCGGAAGTAAAGCTTCCAAAGCCTGATAAAAAAGAGGAAGTACTTCCTCTTCGTTTAAACAGGGGACAATGATTGACATCACCATCTTAGTCTTCAAATCCATTTGGATGCTTGCTTTGCCAACGCCATGCGTCTTCACACATTTGGGTGATGTCTAATTCTGCTTCCCAACCGAGTTCTGCTTTGGCTTTTGCAGGATCTGAATAGCAGGCTGCGATATCACCTGGGCGACGGTCTACAATGCGGTAAGGAATTGGACGTCCCACTGCTTTTTCCATGTTTTGAATAATTTCAAGAACAGAATAACCTTTACCTGTTCCAAGGTTATAAACGTTTAGACCTGAACCTTTTTGGATTTTTTGTAGAGCTGCAACGTGACCTTTAGCCAAATCGACAACGTGGATATAATCACGAACACCAGTTCCATCTTCCGTATCGTAGTCGTCTCCAAACACTTGCACTTGCTCTAATTTCCCAACTGCTACTTGAGTCACA
Source organism: Streptococcus mitis (assembly GCF_946188585.1). GTDB lineage: Bacteria > Bacillota > Bacilli > Lactobacillales > Streptococcaceae > Streptococcus > Streptococcus mitis_DG. The sequence continues at coordinate 138,671 of NZ_CAMHVI010000004.1, read as the reverse complement.
TATGGCAAGAGGTTGTTTGGAATACCGTTTGGATTTTCTCCCAAATCACCACTCTCATGTGCTCCGATTGGGTTGAAATAACGAAGTAAGACCACATTCCATTCTGAGTCTGCCTTGTAGATATCGGTCAAAATTTCCTCTAGCATAAGTTTGGTACGACCGTATGGATTGGTCACTGAAAGTGGGAAATCTTCCAAGATTGGCACGGTGTGCGGATCCCCGTAAACTGTCGCAGAAGAACTGAAAATAATGTTTTTACAGTTGTTTTCTTCCATGACCTTCAAAAGACTAACAGTTCCAGCGATATTGTTGTCATAGTAGGCAAGAGGAATACGGGTAGATTCACCGACAGCCTTCAAGCCAGCAAAGTGAATGACCCCTGTTGGTTCTTCTTGCTTGAAAATATCTCTGAGGGTATCGGTATCACGGATATCTGCCTCATAGAAAGGCACTTCAACTCCTGTGATTCTTTCAACAACTTCTAAACTTTTTCTGTTACTATTAACAAGGTTATCCACCACAACAACCTGATGACCTGCTTGGATTAACTCAATAACAGTGTGGGTTCCGATAAAACCTGCTCCACCCGTTACCAAAATCTTTTCTTGCATCTTTTTTCCTCGATTCTCGGATTATTTTTTCTTATTTTACCATTTTTGATAGGGAATGTCATTTGCCATCCTAGAGGGGAGGCTAAAATTTCAGTAAAATCCTTATTCGCTTTTTACTCGTTTGACATAGTTTTCAATTGGGTAGTTTAGAGGGTCCAAGGTCAACTCCTTGTCTTGGATCAGTTGAGCTAGGTGGTAACCAATGATAGGACCAGTTGTGAGGCCTGATGAACCTAGTCCACTAGCAGCATAGACACCTGCTAATTCTGGAACCTGCCCAAAGAAAGGAGAGAAATCACTGGTATAGGCACGGATTCCCACTCGTTCACTTCTGGAAGTCGCTTCCGATAAAACAGGATAGTGGGGCAAGGCTGCCACCTCCATTTGTTTGAGCAAGGTTTCATCTACCGTCAAATCAAATCCCATGTCATTTTCATGAGTAGCGCCTAGGGATAATTTCCCACCTGCAAAAGGAATCAAATCCCACTCCCCTTCTGGCATAACAACAGGGTAAGCTTCCATGTCTTGGGCAAGTTGATAATCTCGGAGTTGCCCCTTTTGGGGACGAACATCTACTTCATAACCTAAAGGTTCTAACAGGTGTCCCAACCAAGCTCCCGTCGCCAAAATAACTTGATCAAACACCTCTTCGTCAATCTGGTAACCTGATGCTAAAGGTGTCAGAGTTACTTTTTCTTTGACCAGCTTGACCTGACTGGCTTCTAGCAAACGAGTGACCAAAAGCTGCCCATCTACTCTCGCTCCACCAGAAGCATAGAGCAAGTGATCAAATCCCTGCAAACCAGGGAATAATTCATTAGCTGATGCTTGGTCCAGAATGGCTAATTGCCCTATGAAGGGAGATTCTTCTCTGCGCTGAAGGGCCAATTCGTAGAGTTCTTCCAACTTGGATTCATCCTTTTTCAGGAGAAAGACTCCCGAACGCTGGTAAAAGTCGATTTCTTGCCCTGACTTCTCTAAATCAGCTAATAAATCCACATAAAAGTCAGCCCCCAAGCGTGCCATTTTGTACCAGGCCTTATTACGGCGTTTGGAAAACCAAGGACTGATAATTCCTGCTGCGGCCTTGGTAGCCTGACCTTGTCCATGATCAAAGACGGTTACTTCTAGGTCACTTTCTTTCGAGAGGTAGTAGGCTGCTGTTGCTCCCACAATTCCTGCTCCGATAATAGCAACTTTTTTCATTGTCTTCACCTTCTAACTAGATATGGTGGAAAGGATTGGTTGATACTTGACTAGGTACAATATCAATAGTCCAGCCACTTTCTCCTTTCCATTGATTAAGAAGCTCTGCAATTTTTTCCACAAAAAGCACTTCGATATAGTGACCTGGATCCAATGCCAGCAAGCCATCAGACAACATATCCTGGGCAGTGTGGTAGTAAATATCACCAGTGATATAGACATCCGCTCCTTTAGCTAAAGCATCCTTATAGAAAGACTGCCCGCTACCACCACAGATAGCCACTCTTGAAATCGGCTTCTGCAAATCAGTCTCTTGATAATGCACCAATCGAAGACTATCTAGACCAAAGACTTGCTTGACATTCTGGGCCAATTCCCCAAATGTCTGAGGCTGAATATTTCCAATACGTCCAATCCCACGTTCAGGGGCAGTTTCCTGCAGATAAGTCGTTTCCTCGATACCTAGCATCTGACAGAACCAATCATTGAGACCATTTTCAACGATATCAATATTGGTATGACTGACATAAACTGCAATGTCATGCTTGATGAGATCAATGTAAATCTGATTTTGTGGACGGCTAGCTACCAAATCCTTGATGGGACGGAAAATCGGCGCGTGCTTGACGATAATCAAATCCACACCTTTTTCAATAGCTTCAGCCACCGTTTCTTCACGAATATCCAGAGCAACCATGACACTTTGGATATCCTTGTCTAAAGTGCCAATTTGCAGGCCACGACTGTCTCCCTCCATGGAAAATTCCTGAGGGCAAAAGGCTTCATATGCGTTAATTACTTCACTTGCTAGCATGGAGAACCTCCTTGATGGCTTGAATCTTATCTACTAGAACTTGACGTTCTTCCAGATTTTTCTCTGGGATTTGTCCGAGGGCAAACTCTAGCTTAACAGCTTCTTTTTGCCATTTTTGGACAAAGACTGGGCTGATTTCTTTAGACAAGAAGGGGCCAAAACGGACATCACTTGCTGATAACTTCATTTGTCCTGCTTCCACCACCAAGATCTCATAAAACTTACCCGCTTCTTCTAGAATGCTTTCTGCTACGATCTGAAAACCGTTCTCTTGTAGCCAGATACGCAAGTCGTCTTCACGATTATTAGGCTGGAGGATTAAACGCTCTACATTAGCTAACTTGTCCAAGCCTTCTTCTAAAATCCTAGCAATCAAACGCCCCCCCATACCAGCAATGGTAATGACCGACACTTGGTCTGCCTCTTCAAAGGCTGCCAAGCCATTTGCTAAACGAACCTGGATTTTCTCCTTTAGGCCGTGAGCCTCAACATTTTTGACCGCAGACTGATAGGGACCTTCCACCACCTCACCTGCAATGGCGCTTTTGATTTGGCCTCTTTCGACCAACTCGATAGGCAGATAAGCATGGTCACTCCCCACATCTAGTAAAATAGCCCCTTGGGGAACAAAGGAAGCCACCAATTCTAATCTCTTTGAAATCATTCTCTCTCTCTTTCCAAAACTCTATTACCTCTTATTATACCACATTTCAACTGGCAATCTTGTACCTAAAAAGACCGCAATCCACAGATTGCAGCCTTTCTTTATTTTCTAGCTTGGTAGCGACTGGTCAAAATGAAAATCACGGTAAAGAACAGCATCATGATACCATAAACAGGTAGTGTTTGTCCTGTTAAGGTTGAAATTTCAAGCAGTTTTTGAATTCTTGGGAAGAGAGCTGTGGCTAGGAAGCCTCCTACTGACCAAACAATCAAGAGGACACGCCATAGGGTAAATGGCATGCAGGCTCTAAATACGGATAAGAAACCAATTGATCCCAAGAGATAATAGAGTAGAGTTGAGATTTCTAACTCAGACCAACCTTGGCTACTTCCAAATATTTTCACAAAAAGAACGCTGAAGACGACCATGAGAGCACTTGGTAGAGCACGAAGCATGGATCTTCTGAGGAAGTTTGGCTCGACAGGTTTGATATTTCGCTCAAAAGTTAGAACGAATGGTGGAAAACCTTCCACGAACTGGTCAATCATGGTAATCTGGATTGGAATGAATGGGAAAATCAAGATCCACTCTGACCGACCTAGTAAAGCACTGGCGATACAGATAATTGCGAGCAAGAAAGAATAGATGGTCTTTATCAAGAAAATCGGTGCAATGTGGGCAATGTTATTGACCACGCGACGACCTTCAAAGAGAATCTCAGGAACATCATTAAAGTCAGAGTTCAAGAGAACCAGATTGGCAATCTGACGAGTCGCCGGATCTCCCTCAGCCATCACGATAGAACAATCCGCCTCACGAAGAGCCAGAATATCATTAACTCCATCCCCTGTCATAGCTGTTGTATGACCCGCTTTTTTCAGTGTTTGGATGATGAGTTTCTTTTGATGAGGGGAAACACGTCCGAAAATCGCAGTCTCCTCCGCCATAGCAATCAATTCCTCATCGGTGATTTTCGAACAATCGACATAGCTGTGGTAGTCCGCAAAGCCAGCCTTCTGGGCAATGCTGGACACCGTAACTGGATTGTCCCCAGAAATGATTTTGAGCCCCACTTCCTGAGAACGGAGATAGTCTAGTGTCTCTGCTGCTCCTTCTCGTATCGGGTCCAAGATCTCCAGCAAGGCTAGAGCCTGAATATCAGATGGTTTCTGTGGTTTGTGGTGGTCTAATTTTTCCTGACTGAGGGCTAAGACCAAGACACGTGAACCTCTCTCCAAGGCCTCCCTGGCTTCTGGTACCTCAGAATCCAGCAACATCTCAGGTGCACCTAAGAAAACTGTTCCCAAATCTTCTAACTCCATGGCTCCCCACTTGCGGTCGCTTGAGAAGGGAAGATTGGAAATCATAGGGTAGGCTACCTGACCTTGGAAACGCTGGCGAATGGCTTGGGCAGTTGGATTTTTATCCTCACTATGGGCTATGTAGCTGGTCAGGATACTGGCAATGGTCTCTTCACCATAAGTTTCCGTCAGTGGAAGAACAGCCTCCACCTGCATCTTCCCTTGGGTGATGGTGCCCGTCTTGTCCAAACAGAGCATATCCACGCGCGCCAAGGTCTCAACAGAGTACATCTCCTGCACCAAGACCTTTTTCAAGCCCAACTTAATCACTGCAGTCAAGAGCGAAGTAATGGTCAAGAGGGCAATTCCCTTAGGCAACATTCCCAGTAGGGCTGTCGACGAATTTACAACGGATGACTTGAGGGGCAAACCTTTCAACATCAAGGCTTCCAGCAAGAGAGCCAGACCAAAAGGAATGATAATCTTCCCAGTAAAACCAGCTAACCTGTCCAGCGATTTCATGATACGAGAGTTGATTGGTTTAACGGTCTTGGCTTCCAGCATGAGTTTGGAAGCATAGTTGTCTACACCGACATGGTGAACTTGAGCTAAAACTGCCCCACTGGCTAGGAAACTTCCTGACAAAAGCAAGGCATCCACTTCCTTTTGCACCAAATCACTTTCCCCTGTTAACATGGCTTCATTGACTTCCGCAAAGCCTTCCAAAACCAAGGCATCACTGGGAATCTGCTCTCCTGCAGACAAACGAATGACATCTCCTAACACCAATTCTTCAGGATTCAGAGCCACTTCTTGGCCATCACGAATGGTTTTGACCTTTTCTTTGGTCATGAGATTGAGCTTGTCCACCATGTGTTTGGCCCGTAGCTCGGTCACAATTCCAGAAAAAGCGTTAAAACAGATAACGGCAAAGAAGACCAGATTGCTCCAAGCCTGCACAAAGGCTAGTGCCAAAGCAATGACAAAGTTTAAAGCATTAAAAAGGGTAAAGACATTTCGTTTAACGATTTGCCAAGTACTAGTACTGGCCGATGCAGTAAAATCATTGACCAAGCCCTTAGCCTGTCTTTCCTTGACTTCTCTTTGGGTTAATCCCATAATCTTATTTTTATCCATAAATTCTATCATATCATTTTTTCTAAAAGAATTCTAATCTCATCCCAAATATGGACCTGGTCAAGGGAAAAGTTTGCCAGCCCTCCTTTGATAAGGTATAATAATAACAAGAAAAGAATCGAAGGAGATCGCATGTTTTATACTTATTTACGTGGATTGGTTGTCTTGCTCCTATGGTCCATCAATGGCAATGCCCACTATCATAATACTGATAAAATTCCTAATCAAGATGAAAATTATATTTTGGTTGCGCCTCACCGCACTTGGTGGGATCCAGTTTACATGGCTTTTGCGACCAAGCCAAAACAGTTTATCTTTATGGCCAAAAAAGAGCTCTTTACCAACCGTATCTTTGGCTGGTGGATTCGTATGTGTGGTGCCTTTCCTATTGACCGTGAAAATCCTAGCGCCTCAGCCATCAAATATCCTATCAATGTTCTCAAAAAAAGTGATCGCTCTCTCATCATGTTTCCAAGCGGGAGCCGTCACTCAAACGATGTCAAGGGTGGAGTTGCCCTGATTGCCAAAATGGCCAAGGTCCGTATTATGCCGGTTACCTACACAGGTCCTATGACCTTGAAAGGCTTGGTTAGCCGCGAACGTGTCGATATGAACTTTGGAAATCCAATTGATATCTCCGATATCAAGAAAATGAATGATGACGGCATTGAAACAGTCGCCAATCGTATCCAAACAGAATTCCAACGTTTGGACCAAGAAACGAAACAATGGCACAATGATAAAAAACCAAACCCACTCTGGTGGTTTATCCGCATCCCTGCTCTCATCCTTGCCATTATCCTCGCTATCCTAACCATCATCTTTAGCTTTATCGCAAGCTTCGTATGGAATCCAGATAAAAAGAGAGAGGCTCTTGGTTAAAAAATACAACAATCCCTTGGCAAAAGCCAAGGGATAACTCTTTTATTCGATTTTCCATTTTTGGGTCAACCAGCTAGAAAAGGCTAAAAATCGTTCAGCTACTTGTTCATGGTGTCCATAAGGATCAAAAACAAACTGGCCGTTCGGATAGCATTTCTGAAGACTGGTATGGATCTGCTCAGCATAGGCTGGTGCTTGAGCCAAGCGATTAGTATGGTGCGCTCCTTCTGTTTGACCATTCTGTAAATACAGCAAACAGTCTAAATTTTTCACTGTCTCTGCCTTGCAGTAAGTCACAAAATCAGGATACCAAAAGGAACCGCAGATGGAGAAGACACAGGAAACCTTGTCAAAGCTGAAAAGACTGTAGACTGCCGCTAAACCACCTAGTGAGTAACCCCCATAGGCAAGGCGATTTTTATCCAAGCGATAAAGCGACTGCAACATGTCTAAAAGACCTCCAAATAAATGACCATGATAGGCATTTGCCTGACCACCAAAATCTGGAGCCCCATCTCTCAGAGCAGATCCCTTCCAGGGAGTGTAGTCGTCTAGGCGATTTTTAGAGGTCAAGCCCACTAAAATCATAGATTCAGAAAGGGACGATAGGAAGTCCAAGTTTCCATCATTCAATAAAATAGCCGGATAGGTTTGATTGGGGTCGTAGTTAGAAGGAAGGCTGATTTTGACTTGAATTCCTTCCCAATCAAACTCATTATTTATTGATAAAGTCATTGATTTTCTCAAGAGAATCAATCACTGCTGGACCATAGTCCATCAACTCATCGTAAGAGATGGTCATGATTTTTTGATTCTTAATAGCAGGAACGCTTTCCAAAACAGCATTTGCCTTCATCAACTCTACTGCTTTTTCATCCAATTTTTTATTTCGATCGCTGGTTACATAGATAATCAATTCAGGATCCATTGACACGAGGTTTTCCAAGGTCAAGCCTGATGTCCCCGTAGCAACGTTGGTATAACCAAGTTGGTTCAGCAAACTTTCTTGCAAAGCAGACTTGTAGGCACCGAAGGTTTCATCATTATAAGCAACCATAATCAAAGCCTTTTTCTTTTCACCTTGGCTTGCTGGATTTGCTTTCTTAACAGCGTCAATTTTAGTTTGTAATTGGGTTGCGTATTCATTAGCCTTGTCCTGAACATTAAAAATCATTCCAAGATTTTTGACATCTTCTACGATATTCCCCAAATCTTGCTGAATTGTGGAGAGAGAAGCTTTTTGCGTATAAATTGGGATTTTGTTTTCATTCCAAGCGCTAACTGTCCCCAAGGATTTTTCAGAAAACATCATGTTTCGCCCCATCACAGCGTCTGGCTCATAAGAAAGGACTGTCTCTTGTGAGACTGTTTTTTTATCTCCAATTTGAGGAATAGCTGCAATAGCATCCTTGTATTTGTCTGTCACAGCATTATCAGGGTTAAGCATGCCAGCAATTTTATCCTTCAAGCCTAACTCCAATAAGATTTCAGTGGTTGAAAGATTGTTGGTGATAACTTTTTCAGGTGCCTTGTCAAAAACTTGTTCGACTTCATTTCCTTTAGCATCATAGGTTTTAACCGTTAGTGGATAAGTCGTCTCTGCGCTTGCCTTTTGACTTGTTTCGGCGCTAGACTGCGTGGAAGCTTTTTCTGTAGTATTACCACAAGCTGCCATGGTTAGGGTAGCTACTGTTACCAGTAAAATACTGAGTGTTTTTTTCATCTTGTTTTCCTTTTCATTCTTATAAATAGTGAATCATAGCTTGCTGATCCTCGGTCCAAGTCACCTGACTTTGAACTCCATATACAGTTTGCAATGACTCAGGGGTGATGATCTCCTTTGGAGTCCCTTGGTAAAGGATTTCCCCCTCTTTCATCAGATAGAGATAATCCGAATAGCGACAAGCAAGTTGAATATCATGTAGGACAGCTAGAACATTGACCTTGAGATTCTTCACAATGGCCAACAAGTCTAACTGATACTTGATATCCAGGTGATTGGTTGGTTCGTCCAGGAGCAAGAGAGTCGGTTCTTGTGCCAAGGCCCGTGCTAACAAAACTCGCTGCTTCTCTCCCCCTGACAGGGACGAATAGAGACGAGTTTTCTTCTCAAGCATATCCACCTTGACGAGAGCATCTTGAACGAGGGCATAATCTCTTTCCCTTTCCTTCTGTAAAAAAGAGAGATGGGGCGTTCTGCCCAGCAAGACGATTTCCTCAACTGTACAATCAAACTGCAATTGATTAAACTGGGTGACGACCGCCATTTGCTTGGCTGTTTCTTTGATTGTCCATTGTTCAAGAGGTTTTCCATCTAGGCTTATCAAGCCTTTGTCCGCCTTTTCATGACGATAGAGGAGTTTCAGCAGGCTGGTTTTTCCACTTCCATTTGGCCCTAATATCGTGTGAAATTGATGCCCCTCAACCTTAAGAGAAACTCCTTTGAGGATTTTTTTCTCTCCTAGTCCAAAGTGGACATCCTGACAAATCAAGTCCATATCAGACCCTCACCTCCCTTCGCCTACCTCCAACAATGTAAATAAAGAAGGGAGCACCTACTAAGGCCGTGAAAATACCAATAGGCAACTCAGCATTTTGAATAATGACACGAGAGAGTACATCTGCCCAGACGACAAAGAGGGCACCCAGTATGGTCGCAACAGGAAAAAGTCTCCTGTAATTCGTTCCTACTAACCCTCGAGCTAAATGTGGAGTAATCAGACCGACAAATCCAATAATCCCACAGGTCGCCACCAAGACTGCTGTCAACACAGCCACCATGGTCACATAAAGATACCAATAAAAGCGTAAGGGAACCCCCAAAGTTAAAGCAGCCTCATCTCCCATCATCATCGCATTAAAAACACGATACTGCGTAGAAAAAAATAGAAAGGCCATTCCCACTACTATAGTTGGCAAAACTAAGTCAGACCAGGTAGTCCCAGCAAGCGAGCCCATGGTCCAAAACTTAATAGTCATCACACTGTCAGCATTAGCACCAACTGAGATAATAAAGTTTGAAAATGCCAGAAAGAGAGCATTGACCACCGTTCCTGATAAGATCAGACTAGAAGTCGTCATCCTTCCCTGCATAGAGGCAATGATAAGGACGGCAATTGTTGCTAAGATAGCTCCAAGAAAAGCGCCAAGGCTAATCATCACTTTTAAACCAAGAATGATGCTCAAGGTTGCACCTAGAGTTGCACCTGCAGAGATGCCTAAGACATAGGGCTCAGCTATGGGATTATTCACTGTAGACTGCATCACACTACCACACATAGAAAGACCCGCCCCTACTATCAGACCTAGCAATACTCGGGGGAATCTCATGTTCCATACAATGGCAAGAGTGGACTTGGAAATCTCTCCTATCTCAAGAGGAAACCCCAACCTGCTCAAAATAATCCGATAGGTATCTCCTAGATGAATCGCAACGGATCCCATAGAGACTGCTAGAAAAAGCGAAATACCTAAAACAGCTAGCAAAATACCTAAAAGCAATACAAATTTCAGGTCCTGTCGGCTTCCAGAAAATTTGGAAAGCATGCAAACCTCCTTTGATAGAATATTAAAAATTTAGAAAATTCTCATGAAAAGTATACCATATTTTCAACAATGGAACAAGATGAGAAAAATAAATATAGTTGGTCTTACAGTACTAATAATCGTAACCGAAGATTATACTTGAGTATATCGAGGTAAAGTGACAACATAAAAAGCCCTCTGAAAATAGAGAGCCACCTGTTTATATAATTAGTGAGAATCTTTATGTCACCAATTCTCCCACTGGGTTTCGACTTTCACCTCACCATAGTTGCTTGGTGAGTACTTACTGTCATAAATCGAGCACCAATCTTTCAGGACTTTCTGATTTACGATTTCGTCGTAGTAAGAGTCCAAGTCCTTGGCAGTGATACCGTACTGCTCTAGATAGGATTTCACCTGAGCTTCGTCTTCGATGTATGTTTCCGTATCTGCTTTCTTTAAACCTATATTCACAAATTTTTTTAAAACACGATCCTTACGAGTATAGTTATCCCATATTCTAACTCTAACATTTGGCCCAATTCGTTTTTCAAATGAGATTGAACTTAATTGTGTTTTTGTATCAAAATTAAAACCTATTTCGATTTCAAAATACTCTTCTGGGGTATGGTCTTTATTATAAGTTCCAAATGGATAATATTTAGAATACTCTCCATCACTTGGCCAATCCGGTCTGATTTCAAAGCCATCTATATTTCTTAAAATATTATTTGATCGATAGGTCTTCTCCGTTTCTTGGTAAATCTCATCAAAAATATTTTTAGGTTGATGGATAAAAAAGTAGAAACAGGATGATACGATTATCACGAATAAGGCTACTAAACCGAGGATTTTCTTCATGTTATCACCAATTCTCCCACTGGGTTTCAACCTTGACCTCACCATAATTGCTTGGCGAGTACTTGCTGTCATAAATCGAGCACCAGTCTTTCAAGACTTTCTGGTTGATGATTTCGTCGTAGTCCTTCTCTAATTCTTCTTTGGTTATGTTATATTTTTTTAAATAGTTTCTTACTTTTTCTTCATCATCAAGATATTGACCTGGTTGCCTTGGCTCTTCAAAAATCGCAAGCCCTTTTTTGAGCACTTTCTTTTGCATATTATAGTGTGCTGAATACCATAGGGTAATATCCGAATTAATCCTTTTTTCAAAACGTATCGTCATCCCTTTAATACCTTCTCCAAAATTAAAGCTAATACTTATGTCTTTATAACCTTCAGGATGAGTTTGATACTTCCCTGAAGGGGTGTATGCAAAATATTCTCCATCGTTAGGCCAATCGGGTCTGATTTTAAACCCATCTATGTTTCTTAAAATATTATTTGACCGATAGGTTTTCTCCGTTTCTTGGTAAATTTCATCAAAAATATTTTTAGGTTGACGCACAAAAAAGTAAAAACAAACTAATACAAGTAATACAATTATTGTTAAAACACCTAGTATTTTCTTCATAGACTTCCTCCTAGTCCGCCACGGCTTCCAAGCGGTTTAAAAACTTGAACACTCCTGGATATTTTCTTTCAATATATGCTTTAAGAGCATCCTCTCCATCTAACTTAATATCCGTTGGTCGCAAACTATCATAAATAGTATCTCTGACTGTATCCCAATCCTTATTTTTTAGGAATTCTCTTTCTCTCTGAGAGGAGTCTTTTTGAAGGTCAGCATAGTAAGAAGAGATTGCTTGGTCATAGGATTGCCCATTTTGCATACGGCAGATAAGGTTGACCGAGTCCAAATCCGCCTTGTAGTCATCCTCTCCGATACTTGGCTTCATATCGTTTGCATTAAAGGTCGTATCTCCCTCCCAGCCTGAAAGGTCTTTGACATGCTCTCTACCGCCATAGAGATCGGATAACTGAGCTTGATTAGGATTTAGATGAGTCGCCATGGTAATGGACTGATGGGTAAAGTCTGCATGGCCTATCACCAATTCTCCCACTGGGTTTCAATCTTGACCTCACCATAGTTACTTGGCGAGAACTTGCTGTCATAAATGGTACACCAATCTTTCAAAACTTTCTGGTTGACGATTTCGTCGAAGTCTTTCTCTAATTCTTCTTTGGAAATATTATTTTTTCTTAAATATTCTCTTACTTTTTCTTCATCATCAATAAATTGACCTGGTTTCCTTGGCTCTTCAAAAATCGCAAGCTCTTTTTTAAGCACTTTCTTTTGCATATTATAGTGTGCCGAATACCATAGGGTAATATTCGAATTAGTCTTTCTTTCAAAAAGAATCAACACCCCCTTTATACCTTTTCCAAAATTAAGGTCAATGGTTATATCACTATAGCCTTTGGGTAGAGTTTCATACTTTCCAAAAGGAGTATACGAAATATTAGGGTCGTCACTTGGCCAACCTGGACTGATTTTAAATCCATCTATATGTCTTAAAATATTATTTGTTCGATAGGTTTTCTCAGTTTCTTGGTAAATCTCATCAAAAATGTTTTTAGGTTGTTTAGGAAAAAAGTAAAAACAAAATAATACAACTAGTAAGACTAAAGCTAATAAACTGAATATTTTCTTCATCATCATCATCCTACTCCGCCAAGGCTTCCAAGCGGGTTAAAAATATCGATACTTCTGGATAGTTATTTTCGATATATGCTTTAATGGCGTCTTCCCCTTTTTCCATAACCTCTAATGGAAGGATACTAGCATAGATAGTGCTTCTAACCTGCTTCCAGTCCTTATTTTTTAGGAACTCTCTTTCTCTCTGAGTGGAGTCCTTTTGAAAGTCAGCATAATAAGAAGAGATGGCTTGGTCATAGGATTGCCCCTGTTGCATACGGCCGATAAGGTTGACCGAGTCCAAATCTGCCTTGTAGTCATCTTCACCAATGCTTGGTTTTTTATCCGTAGCATTTTTAGTCGTGTCTCCCTCCCAGCCTGAAAGGTCCTTGACACGCTCTCTACCGCCATAGATATCGGCTAACTGAACTTGATTAGGATTAAGATGAGTCGCCATAGTGATGGACTGATGGGTAAAGTCTGCATGGCCCGCTCCGTTGTTAGAGTAGGCCTTCAGTTTCTCATCCCAAAACGTATCAAAATCAATCCCAGTTCCATAAACTTCTTCAAATGATTTTTTATAGGAAGCATAATAATTTGAGCCTTTTTTTGCATCAGCAGTCTTAATGTCATCGATATTTTTATATTTTCCACCCGCCATTTCATGCTGTAATCTAAGATTATAATACAGTTCTTTGGCCTTTTCTTCTTTCAACCCCAGTTCTTGATAAATTTCAAGAAGCGGTTTTTCTACTGTTCTTGATTTTCCTGTAATCGAACTGCCAACAGTCACATCATAAAAATAAGTTTTCAAATGACCCGCCGTTTCGTTCCACTGGAATTCATTATAATTTGCCGCACCGACGACTCGCAAAAAGATATAGTCACGGAACTCTTGACTTGAGGTTGGGAACTTCTTGTCTATCCCCTGCTTGATGGTCAAGAGTTGTTGGGCTGTCTCTGCGTCAAAGCCGTATTCTGCCATCATGGTCTGGACAAAGGCCTTCTCTTGACGACTGAGTTTCATATCCTTTGTGTCAGAATAGGCAGATAGGTAGTTGGCCCAAGTCAGGTCAGATGGGACTTTAAAGACCCCTGTCTTTGCATCCCAACTCGTTTCAATCTGAGCTAGTCCACGACTCAACTGCACATCGATACTGTCTAGATCATCGAACAGTCCTCCTGAATAGCTATCATAGGCTCGCAGGTCTCTCAAAATCGTTTCATAGACACGTTTATTGGCGTGATGTCCTCGCATGAGTTCCACATTACTGCGTCTCAACCTCCCCTTTTCTTCACTATCCATAGTCAAGCTAGAAAGGGTTTGGTTGACTTCATCTAGATAAGCAATCATTTGCTCTTCCTGGCGGATCTTATCAAGCAGATCATCCTCGCGCCAACTCTTGCTGTCGACCATACTTTGGTAGTCTTCTGGTAATTTCTTGATAGCTTGAGAGAAGGTTTCCGCATAGAGTTGTCCCCCTTTGCTCAAGGGTAGCAAGACACTTGCAAAAAAACTTCTAGCCGAATTATAAGCATCGCCCTTTAGACTCTCTGTATCCTCTGAAAACTTTTTGATGGCTGATTGCAAGTCTTGATAAGCCTCCACCTGAGATTGGCACATGGTTGCTACACTCGAACTTTGTAGTTGTGATTGCTCCAGGTACATATCAATGCCCATGTCGTTTTTCCTCCTCTCTTTCTAGTTCTTTGCGTCTTTCATAGTAGACCTCATCCAAGTTCCCCTCTAACCGGAATTTTTCTTTTTTCAAATCATCCATGTGGTAGGTGAGGTTCTCAAGAATTTGGTTTTTAAGTTGGTTTCTTTGTAGGAGCGTTTCTTCCAACTGTCCTGCATATCGGCTCTGATAGGCCGCCTCCCACAAATCATTTTGATAACGGTGACTAGCTCTATCATACCCTTCAAAGGTTTCTATCAGTTCTTTGGTGCGATATTTCTCTTTTCCATTGTCTTCTAGCTGGTACAAGAGTTCTCGCTCTCTTTTCTTCAACTCATCCAACTTGCTCATGCATGACTCCTAAAACCATTGGCACCCGCTTCATCTAACGCCTCAAAATCACTCGCTATAGAGTGCAGTCGTTCTGAAGTCAGGGTGACAGCAGCCGAAATCTGACTAGCTAGATTTTGAGACTTTGTCAGACATTGATGGGCTTTGTTATTCCCTTGAAGGGTCGTTCGATCATCTTGACTAGCCACAGCAATTGCTGTTAACGATTGACAAGCATTTTTCAGCTGACTCGCATACATTTGAGCAATATTTAGATCACTTTTTACTGTTGACATGACTGTTCTATCCTTTTTCTTAATCCCTTGTGATAGGTTTGCTTTATTTAGCTATATAGACCTATTATACCATGTTTTGAATGCAAGCCCTAATTTATTCTATATTTAGATAATAAAATAGTTTTATATCTAAAAAGCTACCTAATTAGACTAGCTTCATTATCAAGACATGCTCAATTGAACACGGCCTAAGCACTTGGCAAAAAAGATAAAATCTCCAAGAAACTGAAGTTTCTTCGTCAATTTTCCTATTTTTGCTTTGTGCTTTTGACGGCCTTTGTATCTTGTTAATTGAACACGGCCTAAGCACTTGGCAAAAACAAAAAGCCCCCTGAAGTCAGAGAGCTTGATTCTTGCTGGATAAAACGTTTATAGACTAGGCGAAGATTGTACAAAATTTTTAGTGAAACAAAAAAATCTCCCCTAAGGGAGAAGATCTGGTTTATTTTACCTTACAGTGCTAGGAACCGTAACCGAAGATTATACTTGAGTATATCGAGGTAAGGTGACAACATAAAAAGCCCTCTGAAAATCAGAGAGCTGATTTGAGCTCGGGCTAAAATCCTAGTGAAACAAAAAATCTACACGGTCAGAAAAGTCTCTATCGTGCCATTTTCATACATGATGTATAGTCCAAGTAGAATGAATACTAAGGGCACAATGATTCGCTCGTATTTTTCAATTGTCTCGAATATTAACGGAATAGAGGATAACACCCGACTAATCTCGCATAAGATAATTATGCCGATTACAAACACAAGCAACGCCACGAGGGTCTGTGACCAATCTAACGAAGCAAAATAAGGTATATAGATACCTAAATTATCTCCGCCAGACGCAATTGTCAGCAATGTAACTGTCCAAAACAGTTGATTTGCCTTGCTTTGTTCTAATCTTTCAATAATTTCTTCCTCTTCTTCCTCTTCTTCCTCTTCTTCCTCACCTTCTCCAACAATTGCAAAGCGAATCCCTAAATAGATAGGGATTAAACCAAGCAATCCAACCATCCATTCTTCAGGCACGAAATTAACGACATAAGCAGCAACTAAACTCGCCCCTACAAGTAAGCCTGTGCCTAGATATTGTCCCGCATAAATATGCCATTTTTGTTTATTCTGTGATAACTGTGCAAATAAAATAAATAAAATAATTAAATAATCGATACTGGTGGAAATATAAACACCAATAGCAGATATGATTGTCTGTCCCATAAAAACCTCCTGTATTAGTCAGTAATAAATCAGCAGATTTTAGGAGAGCACAGACACATTAATTTAGCTATCGCTAGTGGGTAATGTCGAACGTAGGAAAGCATTTTACTCCTCCTCAAAACGTAGTTACAAAGTAATTTCTAACTGGAATTCGGTGACTACTTCCATGTAAAGTATAACATACTATACTTTACTTCGTAAAGTGTGGGCTCTCCGAAGGGGCTTGCAGACAGCTACGCACCCTTATGGTGTAATTAGCTGATACCATTTGAGGTTTTTGTAGTTCAAGACAATAAGGGGGGTATTGCAGCCTAGTTTTTGTAGTCTCTAAAATTGTGACCGATAAAACATATTCGCAGGGCTATCCGTCGTGGATTTAGTTTTTGTAGTCTCCAAAATTGTGACCGATAAAACCTCAATAAAAAAGCTCTCTAAAAATCAGAGAGCCAATTTGAGATTGGGATAAAATCCATACAAAAAAGCTACCCAATGGAGTAGCTTCATTATCAAGATATGCTCAATTGAACACGGCCTAAGCACTTGGCAAAAAAGATAAAATCTCCTAGAAACTGAAGTTTCTTCGTCAATTTTCCTATTTTTGCTTTGTGCTTTTGACGGCCTTTGTATCTTGTTAATTGAACACGGCCTAAGCAAGCAGATAAAAACAAAAAGCCCTCTGAAGTCAGAGAGCTCCAGTCTTGCTGGATAAAACGTTTATAGACTAGGCGACAAGCCGAAGATTGTACTAATGGTACATCGAGGCGAAGGCAACGAAGTATAGAAACGGTTTAGACGCAAGATTAACGACGAAGTCCTAGAGAGTTGATCAACTCACGGTAACGGTTAACGTCGTTTTTACGCAAGTATGCAAGCAAGTTACGACGGCGACCGATTTTCTTCATCAATCCACGGTAAGTAGCGTGGTCTTTTTTGTGTTGTTTGATGTGTTCGTTAAGGTGGTTGATTTCCCAAGTAAGGACAGCAACTTGAACCTCTACTGAACCTGTATCACCTTCGTGACGTGCATATTGTGCGATGATTTCATTTTTTTTCTCTTTTGAGATTGCCATGATGTTTCTCCTTTTTATTTGGCTTCATCCGAGTGACAGGTTGGCATGCCTGTAACCAAGAAGAAGTTATTTGTCTTTACGACAGTTCTTATTCTACCAAGAAGCAGAGACTTTGTCAACAGATTTACTTTTTAAAAAATTGACCTACTCTACTGATTTCAGGGCTTCAAGCATATCCACCTTTCTCAAGTGGTGATTGACAAAGAAACCCAGTAAGGCTAAGATCACAGTCACTGCTACGATTGGAAGAGCATAGACTTCCCAGCTGACTCGTGGATAAAAAAGTATGGTGGCAGGTGAGATCATTTGAATCAAAAATTGATGTAAATAGTAGCCGGCTACCAAACCGAGAACAATCCCCACAAAGGATAGCACCATGGTCTCGCGGTAGATATAGAGGGTCACTTCTTTATTGTGGAAACCGAGAACCTTAATGGTCGAAAGTTCACGGATACGTTCTGCCACATTGATATTGGTGAGATTGTAAAGAATGACAATGGCTAGCAAGACGGAAACAAGGATAAGGATTGCCATGGTTTTATTGAGAGAATTGGCTACAGATTCAAAGAGGTGGATAGCTGTTGCATTTTGGACCACCCCAGAAACAGCAGTTTTTTTCATAAAGGCCGCAGCTTCTTTCTCCGTATTGGATGGTGTTGGCTCTTTTAATTTTACTAGGTAGGTATTGTCTTTCGGACTGGTGCCGTAGACTTGTTCGTATGTCGCTCGGTTGAGATAAACAAAGTGTCCAACATAGTTTTCAGAAATAGCCGCGACCCTAATTTCTTTTCCATCAAGCTCCAGCTTATCTCCAACCGTAACATCTGCTAGTTGAGCTAGTTTTTGACTTACGACTGCTCCATCTGTGACCTGCACCTCTTGGCCATTTTCCTCTAATGCGATAAAGGGTTTGAAATTTTCTCGGCTTGTGACCATTATGGTGATAGTCTGAAGTCCTGCTTTTCCTTTGAAATCTTTTTCAATGGATTTAGAGTAGATTTTTTGGTAAGCATGGATAGGGTCAGATTGCAAGGCACTTTCTAGGTCTGCTTTTTCTTGCTCCGTTACACTGCTCTTTTCCGCTACAATCATCTGGTATTGCTGGATTTGTTCAAATTGACGATCGACAACTCCTCCCACAGAAGACTGAATGCCAAGACCTGCAAATAGGAGAGCAACCGAACCCGCAACTCCAAAAATGGTCATCAACATCCGTTGCTTATAACGGAAAATATTTCGCGCCGTAACCTTATGAGTGAAGCTCAAACGACTCCAAATAAAGCTCAGGCGTTCCAGCAAAATCTTTGATCCTTTAACAGGAGGTTTGGGCAGCAAAAGTTGGGCTGCTTCATCGTGCAATGCCCTCCGTGCCACTAGATAAGCTGGCAAGACACTGGATACCCAACTTAAGGCCAGGGCAAGAAGGCTATAAGACCAGTAGAAATACTCCTGACTTTTCCCAACGACCATTCCAGCTGTTATAACATCCGAAATCACGCCTGCAAGGAGATAATGTCCTAGAAGCGTTCCTAAAACGGTTCCCACAGTTCCTGCAAGAAAACCGTAGAGGAAAAACTTGGCAACAATATCTTTATTCTGGTAACCTAGAGCCTTGAAAATACCAGCATTGGTACGCTCTTCATCCACAAAGCGAGTCATAGTTGTAAAGGTTACCATTGCAGCAACCATAAAAAGCACCACGGGAAAGATATTCCCGACAGAACGAATACTTGCTGAAGCGTTACTGTACATGAGATAGCCTTGACCGCCTGGCATGGTTTGGCGGTTGTATACATGGTAAGTAGGCTCTGCCAGTTCATCAAGCTCTTTCTGGCGTTGTTCAAGCTTCTCTTTTTCCTTGGCTAGATTACTCTCTGTCTGAGCCATTTTTTCTTTTTCTGTAGCCAGTTCTTCCTTAGTTTTTGTCAATTGCCCCTTGGCTTGACTCTTTTGAGGCTCAGGCAAAGCGGTCACTTGTTCTTCTTGAGTTTTCAATCGACCTTCAGCCTGTTCTAACTGACTCTTGCCTTTTTGAAGGTTACTTTCAGCTGTTTGGAGTTGCTCTTTTCCATCTTCCAAGCTCTTTTGCCCATTTGCTTTGATACTTGCCAATCTTTTTTGACCATTATCGGCAAGCAAGTTTTGTAAGTCTTCCTGGTGTTGATCTCGTTTGCTTCTATAGTCTGATGAAAAGGCATCCAAATTTTTTAAATCATCATAGCGCACACGCGCAATACTATACACTTCTGAGTCAAACGGACTGGGTAAAATCACTCCATAGCCAGCCAAGCTTCCATTTCCACTACTAGCCCCTCCCAAGTCTTCTTGAGAAAGTATCTCACCCGACTGAACAAATCCAGTAATGGTGAAAGATTGGGATTTTATGACGGCCTTCCCTTCTTCTTTCTTGCTAAAGGTAATTGTCTGCCCAATCTGATAGCGGTCTTTCCAGAAATCTGCCAAGGAAATTTCCCCATCAGCCTCTGGAAGTCGCCCTTCTGTCACTTGGAAGGTTGAAATTCCCTCTGGCTTAGAATAAAGTCGAACCGCTTCTTCACTATTTTCAACGGTTAGGTCTGCCATATAGCCAAACTCAACACTTGCTCCTTGAAGGGTCTTTAGTTCGTCCTGATCTTCTTTGTCCAAGCCATAATCAGCTATCACTGCCAGATCCAGGGTATTGGCTTTACGGAGATAATCCCCTGCCGTGCGTTCCATGTTTGGACTGGCTACTTTAAGACCTACTAGGGCTAAAGAACCCAGCATCATCAAGGTCAAGATAGAAGCAAAGCGTCCCTTAGAAGCAATCACCGACTGGAACATGTCTTTTCGGTATGTTTTTTTCATGCTAATACTCCAATGTATCGATAGCCTGTGGATTCTCATTGATTGTTACTCTCATAACAGTGGCATCACGCATGTGAATCACGCGATCAGCTATAGGAGCTAGCGAGCTATTGTGAGTCACGATGATTACCGTCGCTCCCTTTTGACGAGACATGTCTTGGAGAATCTTCAAGACTTGCTTCCCTGTCTGGTAATCCAAGGCACCTGTCGGTTCATCACAAAGGAGAATTTTAGGATTCTTAGCTACAGCGCGTGCAATGGACACTCGCTGTTGCTCCCCTCCAGAAAGCTGGGCTGGAAAGTTATTGAGGCGATGAGCCAGACCTACGTCTGTCAAGACCTGCTCAGGATCTAAGGCATCTGTCACAATTTCTGAGGCCAATTCCACATTTTCCTTGGCTGTCAGATTGGAGACCAGATTGTAAAATTGAAAAACAAAGCCTACATCTTCACGACGATAGTTTGTTCGTTGGTGCGAACTATAGTTGGCAATATTGGCACCATCAATCCAAATCTCCCCCTCATCATTGGTATCCATACCTCCTAGGAGATTGAGAACGGTTGATTTTCCAGCACCTGAAGCGCCAAGAATAATGACCAGCTCCCCTTTTTCAATTTCAAAATTCACATCACGATTAGCCACAATCTCCGTATCCCCAACCTGATAACGCTTGTAACAATGTTTCATCTCAATATAAGCCATCGTCCTTCTCTCTTTCTTACAATTAAGTCACTCTTTACTATCATTATAACGCTTTTTCGAAGAGTTGGATACTAGAATAAAAAGAAAAACCTAGGTATTCCTAGGCTTTCTTTTTACAAATTATTTTCCAAGGTAGTATTCAGAAACTACGTTCAATTTTTCGTCGAATTCGAATACCAATGGTGGGAAGTTAGGGATTTCCACGTCCATGATCTCGTCATCTGACAAACCTTTGATGTGTTTTACAAGGGCACGGATTGAGTTACCGTGAGCTCCTACGAATACGTTTTTACCATCTTTAAGAGCTGGAGCGATTTTATCTTCCCAGAATGGAAGGGCACGTTCCAAAGTCACTTTCAAGTTTTCAGCATCTGGAATAACTGAATCGTCAAGTGAAGCGTAACGACGATCAGTGTGAGCTGAGTGCTCATCATCACGGTCCATGTTTGGAGGCAATACATCGTATGAACGACGCCAGATGTGAACTTGCTCATCACCAAATTGTTCAGCAGCTTCAGCTTTGTTTTTACCAGTCAAACCACCATAGTGACGTTCGTTCAAACGCCATGATTTTTCAACTGGAACCCACAATTGATCAGAAGCTTCAAGAGCCAAGTTAGTTGTTTTGATCGCACGTTTCAATACTGAAGTGTAAGCTTGGTCAAATTCGATACCAGCTTCTTTGATCAATTTACCAGCGTCAATCGCTTGTTGTGTACCTTTTTCAGACAAATCAACATCAGCCCAACCAGTGAAAAGGTTAGCTTTGTTCCATTCAGACTCACCGTGGCGAGCAAAAACCAATTTTACCATTAGATGGATTCTCCTTTAAATTTTCCGAGGTTTCCCCTCGTTTATCTATTCTATTTTACACAATTTTTCACAAAAAAGCTAGTTAAAATCGACAAGTTCTGACAGTCAGGAAGTAAAGTCCTCTCATCCTGATTAGGAACTTCTATAATTCATTACTTTTTATTTGCAAAAATAGAGGTTCTAAAATCATTTGTTTGGTCTAGGTAGGCTTTAAAGACTGCTCTCTTAAGTTTATGAACTGCACTGTCAGTTTCTGGGTTATAGTCACTCCAACGCGTACCTTCTGCATCCTTGAGAACAGCTTGATCCATCAGTTCTTGCAATTCTTTTACTCTTTGAATGGTTTTCGTGGCATTGCTCATCCATGATTGCGACGGATCTTTAAAAGTAACTTTATTCAAATGATCAAACTGAGCAATACGTTCTTGATACATAGCTTTTTTAAAGGCTGCCCAAGATGAATACTGACCACCAAATAGCTTTTCTAAGACAAGCTTATCTGTCACTAATCCTTGCTTTTTACCGTAGAGGTTGATTGTCTGACCATTTTGTTTAGCAATTTCTTCATATTGGTTGGAAATATATGGTACCATACCATCTTTAAATCCTTTAGCAGCTAAGAGTTCATAAGCGATTCTTCGTCCCATAAGATCTCCAGGAGTTCCTTTCTCACTGCTCAATGCTGAAAAGATTGGTGCAAAGAGTTTAATCGTAAAGTAGCCATTTCTCTCATAAGTGCCAGCCTGATACTCACGAGCCGAAAGAATGTTATTATCAATCAAATTCTCAAAGCTCGTCAATTTTTTAGCTTCATCTTCAGTCAAATTTTTCACAACATTAGTAGCATAAACATCATTGCCATCAGCAGGATCTGTTAGATAGTGGTTCTCGATTTTTCTGAGAGCTTCCATTTTCTGGGAAACATTCAGTTTCTTAACGATTGATTGCCCTTCAAGATATTCCAACAGATAGATGAGATCAAACATGTTATGAACATATTTTTGGAGATCGGCTGCATCTTTGAATCGTTCCGTCGGATCTAAGACTTGTAGACGGGATCCTTCTAAGCTATCTGATTTTGAATGTTTCAAGATTGAGTTAATGGTAATGGTCGCATCATTTGGATGATCTGGCGCTTGTAATAAGCCTTTAGCAAAGAACTCAGGACCAAGACCACTTCTTCTACCATAGCCACCAAGATAGATATCCTGATCGGAATCATGGGTCATCTCATGGGTATACGTAATAGCACCATCCTTATCCAACATACGGTAAGACATATAATAGACACCATCTCCCGTTGCGTATGCACCGTGATGATTATGAACCACCTTGTTACCAACTGGTCCAAAGAAATGTTGCATTGCAGGATTTGAATTCTCAAAGTCTGCGATTGTTGAAGCCTTTCCTTCAGTATGATCATCACCAAATTTATAGGCATCATAAAGCAGGATCGTACGATAGAGTTTTTCACGTCCCTGATTATCTAAAATACGATACCAATAATCATAGTGATCTCGCTGACGCTTGGCTGTTTCACGCGCATTATCTTCAACAAACTTATTGAGTTCATCTCCAGCCTTATAGTCACTGTTGCGGTAGCGATCGTAAGCGCCAAATCCTAGGCTAGACAAGGTTGAGATGACAAATACAGATCTTTCTGGCAAAGTAAGGAGAGGCAAGACCATATTGCGGTATTTCCAAGTACTACTAGTAATTCGGTCATAAACACCGATAGAATACTTAGTCCCTGCTTGCTCTT
The DNA here is from genome assembly GCF_946188585.1 of Streptococcus mitis. GTDB lineage: Bacteria > Bacillota > Bacilli > Lactobacillales > Streptococcaceae > Streptococcus > Streptococcus mitis_DG. Next base: position 115,281 of record NZ_CAMHVI010000004.1, on the reverse strand, counting down.
GCTTGGCTTTGACCTCTGCAATAGTGGATTTTTCTTCGACAATGAAAGCTTTGGTCTGTTTTTTAAACCAGTCATTGTTGCTAGTGTTTGGTAAAAAGACTTTTCGGTAATTTTCTAGCGTGCTAAATAAATCTGTCGTTCCATGATGGCTAGCAAGACTGACACCATAAGTATCAACGTTGTTCTTAGCAAGCAGATTATTAAATCCTGATTTCCCTAACTCAATCAAAGTATCTAACGGAGATGCATTTCCTTTGCCAAAGAAATCAAGGTGATACAAGACCAAGTCTTTAATATTAACCTGACCATAGCTAAAGTTATACCAACGCTCCAAGTAGCTCATACCAAGAAGCAAGGCTTCCTTGTTACGCTTGATTTTATCTACAATATAACCTGTCATTACTTGATTGTTTTCCACTAGACCAGCATCCGCTGACAAGAGTTTTCTCAGACTGTCTTCTAGATGCTCCTTCGTTTTAGCAAACTGCTCTTCTAGATAGAGCTCGGTTTGCTTCACTTTTGGTGAAATACCAAGTGTGTTTCTAATAGCATCTGAATGATAATTTACCTTCTTCAATTCTGGTAAGACTTGCCGGATAATCGTTTCTTGATTATACAAGAATTGGTTTGGCGTATAGAGAAGCCCCGTATCTCCTAGACTATATTCTGCCAACTTAGCAAAATCATTCTGGTACTTGAGCTGGAATGTTTCAGAGGAATGATCCTGGTAATGGAGCAAGAGTTTGTTTGCAGTCTGTTTGTTGGAAACAATATCGGTGATGACTTGGTCATCCTTCATCATGACTGCTGACAAGAGTTCTTTTTGATATAAAAGACTGTTCTCATTGACCAGGTTTCCGTATTTGACGATGGTTGCCTTGTTGTAGAAAGGTAGCAATTTTTCAATATTTTTATAAGCCAAGGCGCGCTGAGCTTGATAATGCTTCACCTTAGAAAAATCACTTTCTTTACTACCACTTGTTGAAAGGGACTCCACTGTTGGAGGGGTGAGAGGATTGATTTCTACTTTTTTATTAGTCACTTCAGAAGCATCTAAAATTGTTCCTCTTTCTACAAATGATTCCTTGCTGACGACTTCTTCCCTGACCAAGGTGACATTGTAGACTCTATTAGCTTTGTTGCTGAATGTATTAGCCACCTTCATTTCATTATAGTGGTAACCGGTAATAGCATTCCCGTTGGTTACATTGACATCACTTAGTACATTGGTCAATCTTCCTGCATGCTGTTCCTCATTCGTCTTTCGATCCCACAAATATCCAGCCACACCCGCAACTCTACCAAAGTGCTTGACATTGTTGATATCACCTTCAGCATAGCTATCCTGTATATGCGCATCTTGGTCTACTAGACCTGCTAGCCCACCAACAGTCTGATCTGAACTATTCGTGTTGGAGGAAATGGCTACTGTCGCTTTTGACTTAGTCAGTGAAGCTCTGCCTCCTGTCAAATGACCGACCAAACCACCAATATTGTAGGCAGCAGTCGTTTCGTAGGTATTAACAATTCTTCCCTTAAAACTGCTCTCTGTGATGCTTGATTGGTCTGCCTTAGCCAACAAACCACCGATACCACGTTCCCCAGCCAGAACACCATCGACATGAACTTGCTTAATCTTTGTATTATCCGTAGCTTCATTGGCCAGTGAACCGATATCATCTTTACCTGAAATAGAGACATTTTTCAGACTCAATTTTTCTACTCTAGCCCCTCTCAAGGTTGCAAACAGTGGCTTTTTCAAGTTGTAAATAGCATAATGCTTGCCATCTTTTTCACCAATCAACTGACCAGTAAAGGTGCCCTTGATGTAAGATCTGTCATCAGGTCCCAACTCCACTTCGTTAGCATTCAAGCTGGCCGCTAAATGATAGGTTCCAGAGAGATTCTTGTTGATAGCTTTAACCAAGTTGCTAAAGGAAGTGAAGGTTGTTGTTTCTTCTGTTGCCTTTTTTGCGAGATAGAAGGTGAAATTATCGACATATTTATTTTCTAGCTCTTGCTGGAGTTTCTCAGCTTTAGCTATGATTTTATAAACGGATTGTCCATTTTTTATTTCTGCAGTTATTGAAGCGACAGGTAGATAGACATCTTTGAATGACGACGATTTTACCTTAACAAAGTAAGTGTCTGGATTACTTGGAACACTGTCTAAAGAAACATGTTGTTTGTAAGTACCATTGGTCTGACTATATAACTCCAGATCAGAAACATTTCTTAATTCAAGTGTTTTTTCTAGATCTTTTTCTTTTGGTTTTTCAGCCGGATTTTCTGGTTTTGCTTGCTCAATATTGCCAGTATATTCTGGAAGAGGGGCAATTTGTTCGGGTTCAACAATCGCTCCGGATTGGGTACCTGTATAAGATGGTTTCGATGGTACCTGTTCTGGTTCGACTATTGCTCCAGATTGAATGCCAGTATATTCTGGTTTTTCATTTGTCTCAGGGGCTACAACAGCTCCCGATTGCTCACCTTTATATTCTGGCAAGGAAGGCTGAGTCTCCGGTTCGACGATGGCTCCAGCTTGAGTTCCCTTGTACTCTGGTTGTGGAGCTACTTTCTCTGGTTCAACTATTGCTCCAGACTGAGTGCCTGTATAGGCTGGTTTTTCAGTTTTCTCAGGGGCAACTATTGCATCAGATTGCTCACCTTTATATTCTGGTAGGGAAGGCTGAGTCTCCGGTTCGACGATGGCTCCAGATTGAGTTCCCTGATATTCAGGTAGCGGAGCTACTTTCTCTGGTTCAACAACCGCTCCGGACTGGGTACCTGTATAGGATGGTTTATCAGCCGTTTCTGGTTCTACAATGGCACCTGATTGAATCCCTTTGTACTCTGGCTGTGGGGCAACTTGCTCAGGTTCGACAATAGCACCGGACTGAGTGCCTGTATATTCTGGTAATGAGGCCTGAGTCTCAGGCTTTCCTTTTCTTGCAGAGAATGGTGCTTCACTCGGAGCAACTGCCTTCTTAGTCCCCTTCTCTACTATACGTGGCAAGGCTTCTTCTACTTTAGTTGATAGAACTTCTCTAGAAATTTCTTGATTTTCAACAGTGAAAATGCGAACAAGTTCAATCTTTTTCCCAGCACGACCTTCTTGTTTGACACGAATGGTTCCCTCTGCTAGTTCTGGATTCTCTTGAACCACTTCTGAAAAGTCTAGTTTGGTTTCAATCTCTTGATCTTTGTATAGAAGCTCTGGTTTGTTCACGCGGCCAGCTAAGACTTCATCCTGAGGATCCACACTAGCAATACCAGACGGCTTTTGATTGGGTGAATCTTGAGAAGGGATTAATTTCTCTACTGGACGGATTTGAGACGGTTCTTTCTGTTTATCTACTGCCTGTTGTCCACCTTCCTTGCTCTGGACATGAGGGTGAACCGTATCCTCTAGTTTCTGAGCCCTAGTAGCAGTTTCTTGCTGATTAATCTCTTTGTCTTGCTTAATATAGCCTAAATAGGTATAACCTGACAGAACTCTTGGCAGAGGCAGACTATCTCCTTGGGATAATTGATATTCTTGATTATATTGGAGCAAGAGTTGATTTTCAATAGCCTGAACCGAAGAAACCAAACCGCTCCCCATGCCTGTTATCAAAACAACCTTCAACAGTGCTTTCTTCTTGCCTTTCTTTCTCGAAACAGCAAAAATGAGGAGTCCAATCGAAGCCAGTGCTCCACCCGAAAGGACGGTAACCAGATTACTGTGCTCACCGGTATGAGGCAACTGACCTAGTTGGGCTTTCTCATCCATACGGTAGACTAGATAATAGGTACTCTCACTGTCTTCAGCAATATTAGGAAAATCCTTTACAATCAAGTCCTTCTCTTGCTTACTTAACTCTGTATCTGTCACATATTTGTAGTGAACAGATACATTTTCTTGAGCAAATACGGTCCCACTGCTAGCAATGGACACAAAAAATAAGCTCGAAATTGAAGCAGACACAAGACCAATCGCCAACTTTCGTAAGGAAAAACGATGCTGCTTCTCTCCAAAAAATTTTTTCATTCTATATCCTCTCTATTATTTTATCCATTTCAAAATAGAAGAAGCAGTTTGCTTCCTCACTCTGATGAACTTACAAGAAACAAAAATACTTCTATATATATTTTGATATATTCAATCTACAAGCATCATTATACTATAAAAAGAGTTCCTTGTCTCAAATAAATGCTTTAGATTTTACGAATGAAGTAGCTTATTTATCCTGTAAAATTTTCCGTCAATTGGTAACAAAAAAATAAGGCTAACCGCCTTCATACTGTAATAAGTATTTCTAACAAAGATTCAATTCATTCCACCTCAGTTCGAAAGATATGATTCTTCAATTTCGAATTTTTTCAAAATTTCAAAGTATAGGAATTGCCAATAATTGTCATAATTTATCCTATCTAGTCCACGAATGGGGTCAATCCAACAGAACTACCTACGATAAACAATACAGACGGTGCAGGAGTCACACGCTCATCGTCCTTGAAATACACAATAGCCACAATTCTTAAAACTAAAATAGTAACTTTCATCAATCATGAAATCATTGAAAAATCGTCAACGCCCTTCAATTACCCTATTCTAACTCCAAATCAGAAGCGACCAATAATCTCATCAAACTTATCGAACGAAATGCCTTTGGTTTTCGAAACTTTGAAAACTTCAAAAAACGATTTTTATCGCTCTGAACATCAAAAAAGAAAGGACGAATTTTGTCCTTTCTCTATCTTAGCTTTTCTTTAATCCACTACTGCTGACAAAGAACCAATTTTAGAGTTTCTCCATTTACTCTACTTGACAAAAACTCTATTTATAGTTCAACTTTAAATTTTTTGAGGCTTCCTAAAAATAATGAAGCACCAACAATAATGACGATTCCCCCTATCCATCCTAAGAATGGAACCAATGCAAGTGCAGAACCAACAATTAATAAGACTGAGGGTGCAATTGAAATTCTATTATCATCTTTATAGTATATTAGTGAGAGAATACCTAGAATTAAAATTCCAATTTTTACTAAACTAAAAATAATAAAAATAATTCCTAAGATGACACCAACAACTTCTTCATTATCAAATATAGAGGCAATCATAATTATAATAATTGGCAAAATGGCTAGAATAGTTCCTGCAACTAAACCAATGATACCATCTAATTGAGCAAGTGTTTTCTTTTTCATCAATACTTCCTTTTCATTAAAAATTAATATTATACATTAATTTTGTTTAATATTTTCTTTTATATCAAACTAAAATACACACACAGAAAACATTTTCAATCTATCATTCGATTATTTCTCTTCAAATCCTTCTGCGACTGCGTCCGCAAAGTTTTCTTCTACGATGCTTGCACAGTGGTCACAGATGACTGCGTGGTAGCTGCGTTCTGCTGTTGTTGGGTCGATTCGACGGCAACGGTCACATACTTCACCTGCAGCGCGTTCAACAGTGAAGGCCACATCTTCGAAGCTAACAGCAGTTTCTGGAGCTGGTCCTTCTGCGATGGTCAATTCAGACACGATCAAAAGTTGAGCTACATTGCTGTTTACTGCTTCGAGTAGAGTTTTCACAACTTCGTTTGGATAAACTGTCAAGTGTGCTTCAAGTGATTTACCGATAACTTTGGCATTACGAGCTTCTTCCAAGGCTTTTTGAGCTTGTCCACGGAAATCCATAAAGGCTGCCCATGTATCCATGATTTCTTCTTGATTAGCAAACGTCTCTGCTTCTGGCAATTCTGACAATTGAACGAAGTCTTCTGCTTCAAACTCAAGATATGACCAGATTTCCTCTGCTGTGTGAGGAAGGATTGGTGTCAAGAGTTTGGTAATTTTCACAAGAATATCATAGAAAACAGTCTGCATTTGACGGCGTTCCAGTGATTTGGCACCTTCGATATAAACAACATCTTTGGCAAAATCAAGGTAGAAGGCTGACAAATCAACGTTGATAAAGTTCACCAAGGCCTTGTAGATTGTCAAGAATTCAAAGTTTGCATAAGCATCACGAATGGTCTTAACAAGCTGGTTAAAGCGAATCGTCATGTACTTATCAACTGAACGTAGTTCTTCATAAGCTACTGAATCTTGAGCTGGGTTAAAGTCAGAAGTATTGGCAATCAAGAAACGAAGAGTGTTACGGATCTTACGGTAAGTTTCAGAGACTTGGCTCAAGATATCCATAGAGATACGCACGTCATTGCTTGAGTCAACACTTGTTACCCAGAGACGCAAGATTTCCGCACCAAATTGTTTTTCAACATCACTTGGAGCAATGGTATTTCCAAGAGATTTAGACATCTTCTCACCTTTACCATCAAGGGCAAAACCTTGTGACAAGATTTGTTTGTAAGGCGCTACGCCATGGTTGGCAACAGATGTGATAAGTGAAGAATTGAACCAACCACGGTATTGGTCTGAACCTTCTAGGTAAAGGTCTGCTGGGTAAGTCAATTCAGGACGGTTTACCACAACTCCATTCCATGATGAACCTGAGTCAAACCAAACGTCCATGATATCTGTTTCTTTCTTGAATTCGCCATTTGGTGAACCTGGATGAGTAAATCCTTCTGGCAAGAGGTCCTTAGCATCACGTTCCCACCAGATGATAGAACCGTGTTCTTCAAAAAGTTGAGCCACGTGCTCAATGGTTTCAGCTGTCATAATCGCTGTACCGTCTTCAGCGTAGAAGATTGGAAGTGGAACACCCCAAGCACGTTGACGAGAGATAACCCAGTCGCCACGGTCACGTATCATATTGTAAAGACGGACTTTACCCCATTCTGAGTGGAATTTCACTTTTTCAATTTCATCCAAGATTTCTTGGCGGAATTTAGAAACTGAAGCAAACCATTGTGGAACTGCACGCCAGATGATTGGTTTCTTAGTACGCCAGTCAAATGGATAGGAGTGAGAGATTTCTTCTTGGGCAAGAAGGAGGCTACCAAGTTTTTCAATAACAGTTGGTACAACCTTTTCGTAGAATTGACCTTCAAACTCAGCACCAGCATTAGCCATCATGATACCGCGTTCATCAACAGTGACTGCGACTTCAAGACCATTAGCAATACCGACATTGTAGTCGTCCTCACCAAAACCAGGGGCTGTATGGACAATACCTGTACCAGAGTCAGTCGTAACGTGGTCACCCAGAATTACCAATTCATCTACAGCAGTATCCCATGGGTGTTCTGTTACAATGTGGTTCAATTCTTGACCACGGTAAGTTGCCAAGACTTGAACATCAGCCCAGCCAAATTTCTCAGACAAGCTAGTCAATAATTCTGCAGCAACCACAAACTTACGAGCTTCACCAGCAGGTTGAACCAAAACATAATCAATATCTGCACCAACAGTCAAACCACGAGAAGCTGTGATGGTAAATGGAGTTGTTGTCCAGACTACGATATAAGTATCTGTATCTAGAACACCTTTGCCATCTTTTACCTTGTTGGCATAGTAAAGGGAAGTTGAAACCAAGTCATGGTATTCAATCTCTGCTTCAGCAAGGGCAGACTCAGATGACCAAGACCAGTAAACTGGCTTGGCACCACGGTAGATATAGCCTTTATTAGCCATTTCTCCGAAAACACGGATTTGAGCTGCTTCATAGTCAGGAGTCAAAGTCACATATGGATTTTCCCAGTCACCAGAAACACCTAAACGTTTAAAGTCTTCACGTTGTTTATCTACTTGAGAAAGAGCGTATTCACGGCAAAGTTTCAAGTACTCAACCAAGTCCATTTCTTTACGTTTGACACCTTGTTTTGCCAAAACTTGCTCGATTGGCAGACCATGAGTATCCCAACCTGGAATATAAGGAGCATAAAATCCTGACATTGATTTTGAACGAACAATGATATCTTTTGAAATCTTGTTCATAGCGTGTCCAACGTGGATATTTCCGTTCGCGTATGGAGGGCCATCATGCAAGGTGAAATGAGGTTTTCCTTGGTTCAATTCTTGACGACGTTGGTAAAGTTTTGCATCTTCCCATTCCTTTTGCCAAACTGGCTCTTTGGTAGGAAGTCCTGCACGCATTGGGAAAGCTGTTTTCCCAAGGTTAAGGGTATCTTTGAGTTTCATGGTATCTCCTTTATAAATAATAACAAATTAAAAACCACGACTTCTAAAAAGGACGAAAATCGTGGTACCACCTTTGTTCGAAAAAAGACTCAGCTTTTTTCCTCTTATCCCGTAACGTGGGGAACGTCAAATCTTACTCCATTCAGACTTGAATTTTTGAGAGGATAATCTTATCGTTAGGGAATACAGGACTCACACCATCTCCTGCTCGCTGGAAATATAAGGATAAAATATTGTTCTCACATATCACTATTCATTATAAGATTAGGACAGATTCTTTATTTGTATCTTCCTCATTCGATGAAGGGCCTTCGACTTCAACTGGCTCTAAATGTTCTTCTACATAATGATCTTGTTGAGCTTCAAATTCAGCTAATTCTCTATTACCAGCCTCAATTCGAGCTTGTAACTCAGCCATTTCTTCAGGTGTAAATTGACGAGTCATATCGATTGGTTCTTCTTCTGGTTGTGAATATACCGATTCACCAAGAACTTCACCAACAACTTCTTTAAATGCTTCATCACTTGTCTGAAGATAGGTAGCTGTTGGGCGCAGAATATCTTCCCAATCTGATGATTCAACAATTGCTAACTGACTCTCAATTGTAGATTTGAGACGTTGGTGGAAGACACGGCTTTTGTTCTTCAATTCTTCAGTCTCAACAGCAACTTTCTTAGCATTATCAGTAGCTTGACGCAAAATCTCATTAGCCTTATATTTTGCTTCTTCAAGCAAACGTTGGGCATCTTGCTCTGCCTGTTGGATAATATTATTAGAACGATCTTGAGCAGCTTGTTTCACACGCTCTGCCGTATCTTGAGCAATCAATACTGATTGACTCAAAGAATCTTTCATCTCATCAAAGTAAGACAAACGTTCTTCCAAGCTCTTGATATGCAACTCTTTATCATGATTGCTTCGAACTAAATCTTCATAATCACGAACAACGATTTCAAGAAATTCTTCAACTTCTTCTGGATCAAAACCTCTAAATCTTGTACCAAAGGTTTTATCTTTAATTTCTAATGATGTAATTGGCATATTATTCCTCACTTACTTAATAATAATTGGACCGTTAATTTCTTTTTATCTTTTTTTGTTTGCCCATTATCTCTAACAAGTTTCAATCGACCAAATTTCCTCACACTAATCAAATCACCAACTTGAACTGCATAATCTGATTTTTCAACTAAATGGTAATTAACTTGGACTGCCTGTTTTTCAATTAACTGACTTGCCTGATTTCTAGACAGCTTTAAGACACCTGCTAGAAAAACATCTAATCTAGAACTAGCAATACAAATATCTAATTCTTGATAATCTTCTACTGTAGCAATTTTCTCAGTAAAATCCCGTTCTTCTAGACGAACCGGTAAACGAGCAATTTTCGTAATGCCGTCTTGAAAAAGGAGCATAAACTGTCGATTAATGATAATCTGTGCCCTCTCTTCGTTGACTAAGATATCACCAAATAGCTTCCTATCAATTCCCAGCTTGTTTAAAACAGTCCCTAATATTTTTGCATGCGTTAAGCGTTCAAACTTATTAGGGTAGACAATTTCTTGCAAGGAAAGTTCAAAATCAGAGAATTCTGGCTCAAAATAATCAGGATACAGTAGAACTCGTACATATTCAGTTTCAAGAAACTGCCGACTGCTCATGTAGGAGATGCCGTTGGTTGATGCTAGCACCTTTAAAATCTTTTCTTGATGGGGATTTACAAAGGGTGTTAAAAAAGGAGAATAAGAATCTTCTACCTTTTTTATCCATTCTACTCCCTTATCAATAAAAGACGAATCATTCTTAGAAAAGTGTTGATAAATCATCTTGTTCATAGAAAGATCACTAAAAGTCGAATCAACTGTTCCCCTAGGAAGTGAACTAGTAATACCGCAATCCAGACAGACAAATCAAGACCTGCAATCTGGAGGGGTAAACGTTGCAAGGGAGCTACTATCGGTTTCACTAAACTAATAATCAAGCGTCCAAGACGTGATTCATAAGCATTGGGAAACCAGGACATCAGAGCAAACACGATTAAAATCAGTGAATAGATATCCACTGCATTTTGAACAAAACGAATGAGAAAGATCATTATCTTACTCTCGTACGTTTCATATCAAAGCCAAATTCACCATTTTGTGATTCATCTGGAATTTTGATATCTTCAATATTGACGACAACATCAACTGGTGTCAGCAGGTACATAGTAGATGCTACCTTTTTCATGTTACCAGCTAAAACGTGGCGCGCCCCATCCAGATAGTCCAAACAACGACGTGCTTGAACTTCTGTCATATATTGGAAATCAATCAAAATACTTTCGTTACCAGCTAATAAATCAACAATATCTGTGGCATCTTCGTATTTACGTGGATAACGAACATCAATTGTCACCTTATCAGTAGAACGTTGACTTTGCATAGCTAACTCTTGTTGACGGGCATGAAGACGAGTGATGTTTTTATCTTTAGATGGCGTACTAGCAGCTTGTTGAGGCAGCTCTTGAACAGAAGGGACTGGAGTCACAATCGGCTCTTCAGCTTTAGACTGGTATGCAGTACCAACATCTTCTCCATCTTCTGTAAAATAATCTATAAATTTATCAAATCTATCTTTTAAAGACATATTTCTTTCCTATTTAAAAAATGCTGTACCAATTCTGACAAATGTTGAGCCAAATTCAATCGCTTCCTTGTAGTCACGACTCATACCCATACTCAAGTCCGTCATTGGCATATTGGGAATTTGTTTTTCTCTAATTTCTAGTTGCAAATCCTGCGTAGCTTTAAAAATTTCTTTCAACTCATCACTACTAGCTTCAAAAGGAGCCATGGTCATCAAGCCGACATATTCGATTTTATCTAAGGTGGCCAATTCTGGCAAGAGCTCTAATAGTTCTTCCTTTGAAAAACCATGTTTGCTCTCTTCCCTTGAGATATTTACTTGTAAGAAACACTTAACAACTCGGTCACTTCTTTTTTGAATTTCCTCTGCTAGCTTTAATGAATCCAAAGCGTGGAAATAATCAACATACTGAATGACATCTTTGACCTTGCGTCTTTGCAAGGTTCCAATCAAATGCCAGGTAATATTTCTATCTTTTAAAGCTTCATATTTCTCAAGAAATTTATCCACACGATTTTCACCAATATGATGCACACCTAGCGGAAGCAAAGCCTCCGCTGTCGGTACGTCTACATATTTTGTAACAGCAACAACCGAAACAGAATTAGCTTCTCTTCCTGCCTGCTGACTTGCATCTTTTATTTGTTGAAAAACACGTTCTGTATTTTCTTTCAAATTCATTTACTTAACGATTTTTGAAAAATGGAGGAGTATCTAATTCATCCTCATCGTGTAAAGATGGTGCTTCGAAACGTTCAACTGGTGATACAACTGAATCAGTTGGTCGAACAATTGTCTCACGACGCAAGTCCCAATCACCAAATGCTGAAGATTGAGAAGTTTCTGTACGGCGAGGTGCTGGACTTGGAATTTCTGCAGTTTCAGCCATATCAAACTGACGATTATGATTGTGTGCATGACTAGGACTTGCTTGTTCATGACGGACAACTTGTCTTGGTGCATGGCCCACAACTTTTTCCACACGATCTTGACGAACACCAGTTGCCACAACTGTAACACGAATTTCATCTTTCATGTTTTCATCGATAGATGTTCCGAGCCAGATGTTCACTCCTTGACCAGCTGCTTGGTTGACAATTTCTGATGCTTCTTCAGCCTCAATCAAAGTCAAGTCGAGACCACCAGTAACGTTGACGATGACATCCTCAGCACCGTCAATAGTTGTTTCAAGAAGTGGTGAGTAGATTGCCTTACGAGCTGCTTCTACCACACGTTCTTCACCACTACCGATACCGATACCCATTAGGGCGTTTCCTTTATTTGCCATAACTGTTTTCACATCGGCAAAGTCAAGATTAATCAAACCAGGGTTTGTGATCAAATCAGTAATCCCTTGAACACCTTGGCGAAGTACGTTATCTGCTTCGCTAAGAGCTTCAAGAAGTGGCGTTTTCTTATCAACAATTTCAAGCAAGTTGTTGTTTGAAATAATCAATAGAGTATCTACATGCTCACGAAGTTGATTGATTCCTTCGACAGCATACTGACCACGTTTGCTTCCTTCGAAACCAAAAGGACGTGTCACAACACCAACTGTAAGAGCACCTAAATCTTTAGCAATGCGGGCAATAACAGGAGCTGCACCAGTACCAGAGCCACCTCCCATACCTGCAGTAATGAAGACCATATCTGCTCCAGTAATAGCTTGAGTCAAGGCTTCTTCGCTTTCTTCAGCTGCCTTTTGACCAACTTCAGGTCGACCGCCAGCACCCAAACCACGAGTCAATTTAGGGCCTAACTGAATTACAGTCTCAGCTTTTGTACTACTCAAAGCTTGTACATCTGTGTTTGCTGCGATAAATTCTACGCCTGCAACACCTTCGTCAACCATGCGGTTAATGGCGTTACCACCACCTCCACCAACACCGATTACTTTAATAACTGCACCTTGAGCTGCTGCTGTATCAAATGAAAATGTCATAGTTTATTTTTCCTCTTTTATTCATCAAACATGCTTCCGATTAAGCCACGGAAACGATCTGCGATTTTTGGTTTATTTTGAGAAGATACTTTATCTTCTTTCGGAGCAACTACGTTCGTAGAAGCTGATTGCTCTACCTCAGTATTTTGAACTGGTTGAATAGGGGTAGGTTGTGCTACTTGCGTAACGCGTTGAATCATCCCACCAAAATTAATTGGTTGGTGACGCAAAGTATCCTCACCCTTAACTGCTCGTTGCGCTAATAAATGCACCTCAGTCAATTGACCAGCAAATTCAGACAAGCTAATCACATGAGCGAAGGCAGGATTACGGATTCCAACTTGATTTGGAACGTAAAGTTTGACACCAACGCCAAAGACTTCCTGTGCAAGTTCTACAATACCTGGTAAAATAGCATTTCCACCAATCAGAACAATCCCACCTGGAAGATCCAACAAATGTCTTCTTTCCAACTCTTGTTTGATTTGTTCAAAAATGTGTTTAATGCGAGCTGAAATAATCTCTGCTAGGTAGCTTTCTGTAACTTCTACAGGCTCTACTTCACCAATCACTTCAACTTGGAAGGTTTCATTGCTTGCAAGTGAAGGGTAGGCTTCACCATAGTTCAATTTCAATCCTTCAGCTAGTTTTTGTGAAGTCTTCAAGACTTTAGAGATATCTTTTGTGACATAATCTCCACCTTCTTGAAGAATATTTGTAAACTGGAGTTCTTGATTACGGATTGTAGCAACAGTTGTTTGACCTGCTCCCATATCAATCACAGTAGCTCCAAATTCACGCTCTCCTTCGTTCAAGACTGAACGAACCAAAGCCAATGGTGAAATAATAATATTTTCAACCTGAACACCTGAGCGCTCAACTGTCTTGCGTAAATTGTGAAGAATAGTACGTGGACCTGTGTAAAGCAAACCACGCATTTCAAGACGAACCCCCATCATGCCACGCGGGTCACGAATACCTTGGAAGCCATCTACGATAAATTCTTCAGGAATAAAAGTAATGACTTCACGATCTGGTGTCATACTCTTTGTCAAGGCTGATTTAACAACATTTTCAACATCTTGATCTGTAATTTCTTTTGTATCAGATGTAACTGGAATCATTCCTTGAGTTGGTTCTACTTGCAAAAGATTTCCAGGCAAACCAACATTCACTGATTTGATTGAAATGCCAGCTTTCTCTTCTGCTTGGGAAATAGCTGACTTGATAGCAGTTGCTGCTGCTTCAATATCAACGATAATCCCATCCTTTACACCTTTACTCTTGGCATTACTTACACCAATTACATTTAGTTCACCATTTCTAAGCTCGGCAACCAACACCTTAATCGAATTGGTTCCGATATCTAAGCCTGTAAAAAAACCATCTCTAGCCATTACATCGCATCCTCTCTCTTCCAAGTTTCAAACTTCTATTCAATATAGCTAAAACAGGGCATAGCTATTCACAGAATATTATAACACAAAAAATCCAATCGTGCTTAGTTTTTCCTAAATTTACTTACCATTTTTTTACATTCGCTCATCATATTTTTGTATTTTCCAAACAAGTTATAAAAAATCAGATTTATGAAAAAAAGAAAGCTCATTTCTAAGCTTTCTTTGCAATCATTTTTTCTGCTCCTTGTTCTAAAAATAGTTCCAAGATTTTCTTTGTCAACGTAATCGCTGCTGATAAGGCCAGGGAAACGATTAAATAATTAGCTACTAAGCCATGGTCTCCAACCAATGGTGGTTTTGTCAAGAATCCGTAATCTCCACCTGTTACTAAATTGACCACAAAAATTAAGGCATTTAGAGCAAAGGTCATGAGAAAAATTCCCTTCACATCCAGCAATCGCGCGTTATACTGTCTCAATAGATAAACTAGAGAGTTCCCCAAGAGAGCTAAGTGGCCAAAGATAAAGGATAAAATCGCAATATGTGGGAAAGGATAGGCATCTGGCACTGGATAAACAAAGGCTGCTAATGTCCCAAATGTTCCTAGTAATGCAAAATACTGCCTATATTTAGACTGACCAGGAAGCAAAAGCACCACAAACATAGCCATACGGCAATGGTAAAAAGGTAAACTTTCTGATAGCGGCATATGATTGATCCAGTACCAACCGTAAAGGAGGATCAACTGAACTGCTTGTAAACTCTGGAAAAATCGTTGATAAGCCTTCTTTTCACGATAACGATAGGCTGTATAAAAGGTCAAGGCCAAGAGTGTAAATATACTTAAATACCAAAAAAGGTCAAATTTGGGTGGTTCTGTTGCTTGGGTCGTAAAGAAAATATCCCATAAATTCATCTAGTCTTCCTCATGATTCAAAATTTTCCTGCATTTTATTATACCATGCTATTTAAGAAAAATGAATTTAGAAATACGATAATCATCTTCTTAGTCAAGATATTGCTCCCTCTGACCTTGATAAACCTGCCAAAGAATCTCTATTTGCTCCTTGGTAATGCGTTTTTCAGACAAGTTCGGCAGCTGGTCAATGGCAAAAAATTGAAGTTCAGCGATTTCTTGATTTTCTTGAAATTGTCCATCGAGAAACTTACATTCAAAAATAAACTTTGCATATTGTTTGCTCTGTAGTTGGAAACGATTGGTATCAAAAACAGCTAGTAGTCGTTCAACTTTGGCTTTAAAACCGGTTTCTTCTTCAATTTCCTTGAGAATATTTTCTGTTGGAGAATAGCCAACCTCGCCAAAGCCACCTGGCAAAGCCCAATCATCCTCTCCTTGTCCCCTAACCAGACAAATCTTCTCATCCTCAACAATCCAAGCACGGACGTCCATTAAAGGAGTCGCATAAGCTGAAGTCGGTTTCAAGACTTCTGCCACTTCTTCTGCATCAAGGTCTGATGCCTGATTCAACATTTCAGATAAAAGGCCTCGCAAGTCTTCGTAGCGCTCACGGTCGAAAGGATCTTTTGTAAAGGTTAATCCAGTATCCGTAATGGCTAGCATTCTTTGCAGATACTTGACAAAATCACTAGCATTCATTTTCTAAACTTTCTACCAGCTTAGCTAGATTCATAGAGTTAGAGCCCTTGAGCAAGATTTGATCATTAGCTCCAAGGCTTTCCTTGACCTGCTTAACTAAGTCTTCAAATTGGTCTTGGTCTTCTGTTTTCTTGAAGTAGTAAACGTGGCCGATTGGGAACATTTGACTGGCAAGTTGGGCCAATTCAGCAATGTCTTCTCCGTAGAAAATCACGGTATCAAGCACATCTGGTGAGAGACTCAAAATCATCTGGTTATGGAGTTGAACAGACTGGTCACCGAGCTCCTTCATGTCCGCCAAGACAGCGATTTTCTTGCCTCCTTCGTTGGCTGGAATGGCAGAGAAAGTCTCTAAAATCAGCTTCATGGCAGTTGGATTGGCATTATACACATCTGATAGGATATCTGCTCCATTGGCTGCCTTCTTCCACTCTGTACGGTTACGCGTCAATTCAAGATTTTGGAAGGCCTGACGAATTTGCTCCTCTGACACTCCTTCTTGCAGAGCAACATAGGATGCAATCATAGCGTTCGTGGCATTATACTTACCAGTCACTGGCAAATCAAGGGCTTGTTCCAAAAAATTAGCCTTAAATGTCAGACTGTCCTTGCGCTCAATCAAATCTGTAATTTCTAGCTCTGCTCCTTGCCCAAAACGAACCACCTTTTTATCTGTTGGCAAGTAGTCCTCTACAATAGAGTCGGCTGGGGCCAAAAGCAAAGAACCTGAAGCCATACCATCTGCAATTTGCATTTTTCCTTTAGCAATCTCTGAACGGTCTTTGAAAAAGGCCAAATGAGCTTCCCCAACCAAGGTCACAATGGCTGTCTTTGGATGAGCCAATTCAGACAAAAGATGAATATCGCCCAAGCGATCCTGCCCCATCTCCAAGACCAACTTTTCTGTTCCTTCAGGCATGTGGAGAACTGTGTAGGGAAGGCCAATCTCATTATTGTAGTTACCTTGTGTTTTGTAAGTTTTGTAGGTTGTTGATAGCAAGTGCGCTAACATATCTTTGGTCGTTGTCTTGCCATTTGAACCTGTAACAGCAAAGACATCAACTCCTGTTTTTTCAAGATAGTAGGCAGCTAGGGTTTGAAAGGCCGTCAAAACATCAGCTACTAAAATGTAGGGATGATTTGCGATTTCTTTCTCAGACAAGGTTACTGCGGCACCATTTTCAAATGCTGTTTCGATAAAGTCATGACCGTCACGCGCTCCCTTGAGGGGTACAAACAAATCCCCTGCAGCAATCAAACGACTATCAAACTCAGCTTTTTCTAACTGGGTGTCCTCAAAGAGGCTGATATCATTTTTAGCTCCTACAACTTGAGCCACTTCATGAATTGTTAATTTCATTTCTACTCCTTTAAAAAGGGTCGAAACTCGAGAACTCTGGTCACCTTGCAGTGATGGTTCTGGCTTCTACCCCCTCTTTCATTTTATAGCAAATGCGCTTCGCGCTTGTCAAAACTTTCCTTGGCAAGGTCAACCAAACGTTCGATTAAGTCTGGGTAGCTAATTCCCATATTATCCCAAAGTAGTGGATACATAGACCACTGAGTGAAACCTGGCATGGTATTGAGCTCGTTTAGGAAAATATCGCCCTTATCTGTATAGAAGAAATCGCAACGAGAGAGACCGAGGCCTCCAATGGCACGGAAGGCAGTTTCTGCATTTTGACGCATGACAGCTACCACATCATCACTGATTTTGGCTGGGATGTCCATGGTAATCTTGTTGTCAATATACTTGGCATCATAGTCATAAAAGGCAACATCCTTAACTACTTCTCCTGGTAGCGTACTCTTGACATCGTAGTTGCCCAAGAGACCAACCTCGATTTCACGAGCATTTACCCCTTGCTCTACCAAGACACGGCTGTCATATTGAAAGGCAAGTTTCAAAGCTTGACGGAGTTCCTCTTGATTTTCAGATTTGGAAATACCGACACTTGAACCCATGTTTGATGGTTTTGTGAAGACTGGATAAGTCAATTTTTCTTCAACTTCGGCAATTTTAGCAGTCACATCATCACCTTCGACAATGGCCACATAAGGAACTTGGGTAATCCCGACAGATTCTAACACACGCTTGGTGGTGATTTTATCCATGGCAAGACTAGATGACAATATGTTACAACCAACATAAGGCATTTTCAAAACTTCCAAGAATCCTTGAACTGAGCCATCTTCTCCCATCGGACCGTGAAGGACTGGGAAGACCACTGCACCTTCTTCATAGATGGCACTTGGTGCAACTTTCTTATCCCAATCAATGGTTTCATTGGTCATGAGACAATCCTCTTGACCTGGAGTCTGGCTAAATTCTTGCGTTTTAATAAAGTCACCTGACTGGCTGATGAAAAAAGTCTTGACTGTAAAACGATCGTAGTTGACCGCACGCATGACACTTTCAGCTGAAAGAACAGAGACTTCACGCTCTGCACTACGCCCACCGTATAAAAGAATAATCGTTTGTTTCATATTACTTGTTCCAATTCTAATAGAATACTCGTTCTTTAGTATATCATATTTACTTCTTTTTTGAAACTTGTATCTCAAAAAGCCCTCATTTGAGAGCTGAAATTTTACCTATCCACCACTTGAGCTTCAAAGCGTGCGGGTTTGTCATCTACGGTATCTTTTTCTAGTAAAATTCCTCAACACAACCAGTTGTTCATACAGCATTGTGTTGAGCAAGAAACTACTTTCTCTGGTAAACTATCCATACAAAGTCTGATACATCTTTTCCATGAAATCCTCAAGCTCTTTTTGAACAATTTTTAATAGTCGCTCTTCTTCGGCTTGAGAGATGTCCACACTCTCTTTTATTTTTTGATTACTAATATTAGAATAGTAACTACGTTTTATGGTTAACTGATTATCTAAAATATAGTAAACATCTATTTTTTCCTCTTTTGCTGTTGTTTCAAATAAAACAGTGACTTCATTCCTTCCAGGATTTGATATTTTCAAATCAATGTCTCCTTTTATCCCTATGGAGTCAATTCCTCCATCCAATCGAATAGCTCCATCGGGAGGAACGACATAGCCTGCTTTACGGATGTCAGACGCATATTTTCCTGATGCCATTAAATGTTGAAGAACTTCAATTCTTTCATTTTTCTCAAAGGCTTCTTTTAAAGTACTAGATTGTCGGAAATGATTGTATGCAAAATATGAAGGAATTGCTAACAGAAACAAAAACAATACAATTAACCATTTAAACTGTTTTAATTTATCTGACATTAGTCTTCCCCCTATTCAACACTCTCTTTCAAATAAGTGTTATTGTAAATTATCACTCGTCGTCCTCATCGTCATAAACTGGGTCACCATGGATTTTGATGTATTCTTCATTCCTACGGTCATCTTCTTCCCAAACTGGGTCTCTCACATCGCCCAAAAAGGGAATTTCTTCCAAACTCAGCTCATTAGCCTCTTCATAACTCATCGAAAGGGTATCCTCATGTCGGTTTTTAAATTCCTCCACACTTAACCAGCTCTCTTTATCATCTTCGCTAATCTGACCATCAATAGCAGTCGCAATTTCAATAGCCATAATATACATAGCTCTTTTATCAACAGTGAGAAGGTCAAGGTGGGTAGAAGCTAAACGTAGACAGTCTCCTTTTTCTCGATAGTCTGTTGCTGGATTGTCTTCAAAATCTAATTCAAGATTTTCATATACATGACTCCCAAATTTGTTGGTAATCCCTTCTTTCAACTGAACATTATTCCATCTATTATCATGCATCCACTTATTCAATTTCAAGTGAATAGTTGGGTCTGTTTTAAATGGGCGAGTATTCCCAAAGTAAGAAAAATCTACTGGCTTACAATCTTTAGTGTCAAACCACATTCTCTTCGCTAGTTCTATATAATCAAACGGAATTTCTTTGGTGTAATCACCTTTAATATATAATCTCATATTTTACTCCTACGTTCTCAAGAATTCAGCAGCTCTCAAAATAAATCTAACTAATTGATTTTTCTCATAATTTGACAATTTTTTCAACTTAGATATTGAATCAAGCCAATTTCTAGCGCTTTGAGGATCAGTTATCTGGGTATAAGGAATATCCTCATTCAATGTATAGCCAGCTTTCCCACTTCCAGATTGAACCTGAATTTTACCACTATTTGGTTCTGCATCCACACGAATATTCCCTTTTCTACTTCCAATCTTTCCTTCAACAGTCCCAAAAGTCTTACTCGTTGGTTTATTAGCCTGCCAGCTGTCATAGTTGCTAGAATAATTAACCTGAATTTCGCCATTTAGTAAGGCCGTCTTTGTGATAGCTGATAAGCTAGTTACTGCTCCACTAGCTATCAGTACATTCCCATATTGTACCCCTGTTACTGATGCTGCCGTACCAGCTACGATACTTGTCCCTGCTGTTGGCGGACCAGCCATGATACTAAAAACTTCGAGGGCGCCACTCGCAAAGTAAACTCCCAATCCAGAGAATATTTGAGCTACTCCACTCCAAAATTCGGCTGAATTTGCTTCAAAGTTTTGTGCTTTTAGTTCATCAAACTTTTTGTTAACCAAATGAGTATAGTCGGCATCGTATTTCCCATTTTTTGAAACGACATAACCTTGTTCAAATGGATAAATGTCAATGATATTCCCTGTTTCATCAATCTTAAGAGTGTGATTGTAGTCGTCGATTATTTTATCCCATTCGGACTTGTCGTGACCTTTTAAGCGCTTCTCTAATTCGGCACGGTAGTAGGCATCTCCATATTCCGATAGCATCATATCCCTAGAAGCTTTATTGATGGCACGAGTTTCTGAGTCTTGAAAATCTCTTTTAGCATGCGAAACAATCTTCACATCCTTCATCTTTTGTACCCAGCTCATGTCCAGACCGTCCGCATAGTAGTTGCCATCGCTATCGACAATGATTTTACTCAGTTGCATGGCTCCTTTGATAGCTAAGCCAAGGACTTCTAGGCTATCGTTGAAATACTGGGAAACCTGTGAGACAAAAAATTCTAGTTTTTCAATCTTATCATTCAAATCCTGAATACCCGACTCGATTTGAAACTTGGTATTGTAAAGGATGGTCTTCTCAGAGAAGGCTTTCCCCCAATTGAGACTAAAGAGGTCTGTGATTTGATTTAGCCAGTTCTCCCTCACTTGAATCTGAGCTTCTACGATAGCTAACTGCTCTTCTCTCAGCTTTTTCAATTCCTTAAGCTGGTCTAGGTCCAAATCACCATATCCAGAGACCTGAGCATCCGCATCTTTGTAGGAGGTCAACTCTAGTTGGATATCATCTATCGCTGCTTGGAGCTTTTTGATGCTGGGGATGATAATCTCTATAAAGAGACCTTTACCAGCTGTGTAGGCTGCTCCTGTCAACTCACCTGAGTCTAAAGAAGAAATCAGGTGATCACATCCACTAGATAAGCGGTCTGTGACTTCATTTGCGACTTTGAGGTTGTTCGTCATGGCCTGAATCAATTCTTGGGATTCTTGTGCGCTGTATTTTACTCCCATGGTAGCCGATTCCTTTCCGCTATCAGTTCTTCTCTGGCTTCATCGAAAGAGCGACAAGCCTTTTTAGTTTGTTTTTCCAACGTATCCAGTTCCTCCTCTACATAAGAGTTGACCTGTCGCTGAATGGTTCTATTATCACTTTCGATTTGCTCTATTAGCTGACGAGAACTGGGTGAGAGAGACAATAGATTTATCATGCGATGGTGAATGCTCTGAATATCCGAGTAAAAGTTTGTCAACTGCTGTTCATATTGCTTTTTAGTTGCTCGGAGTCTGTCTTCCTTATCTTCTATTTTAACAATCTTACGCCAAATCTCTGTGCGCTTTTCTTCATTTCTATCTGCCATTCCTTAGTGACTCCATCTCTTCGCTTGCTCTATATCACGTTTTTCAATCCTATGAGCAATTTCTGGAAACTTATTTGCTTGGGTCAAAACAGCTGAACTAAAATCACTGACCGCCTGAAGCATTTGATTGCAGGTCTGACGTCCCGCTTCCATTCCAGTGATTCCAGATGTATATGAAAATTCCACCTGCTGATTTTGCTTGTCGCTCGTTTCATACCCGACCAACTCATTAATAGCCGCCTCTGCTGCTATCGTGCTAGATTTTATCTTTCCACCCATACTTCAAACTCCCCTTATTAATTATATATTGACCATATCATAACATAAAAATAGTACGATTTCAAAATAAATTATAACGAACTAAAGGGCAATCTTATCCCTAAAAAAACTTTATCCTTCAGTAAAATATATTGATAGAGATGCTACTAGGAATTTTGAAAATCCGTTTTCTGATACCTTATAATTTGTGTTTACTGGGAAGTATTCTTATTATCAAGATTTGTCCTTCTCTCATTATAAAACGAAAAAGACAAACCCTAGAAAAATTCCTAGGGCTTGTCTTATACGTCAAAATGAGCTAAATTTTTACTGACTTTTACAACTCTGTCCGATTTTCAATAGCTCGTAAGAGGGTTACTTCGTCCGCATACTCGATATCTGCTCCCACAGCGAGGCCTCGTGCCAGACGTGTGACTTTGATACCAGCTGGTTTGAGCAAACGTGAAAGATACATGGAAGTTGCTTCTCCATCTGCTGTGGCATTGGTTGCTACGATTACCTCTGAAACTTCACTGTCCATCAGACGAGTCATGAGACTCTTGAGATTGATATCATCTGGACTGATACCATTCATGGGAGATATGAGTCCATGTAAGACATGATAAAGTCCATGGTATTCTTGAATATTCTCCATAGCCGCCACATCGCGACTATCCTCGAGAACTAAAATGGTTGTCTGGTCACGACTTGGATCGGTACAGATAGAGCAAGGATCGTCATCAGTCAAACGACCACAGATGGAGCAATAGGTCAGCTCTCTCTTAGCAGAAAGGAGATTTTTGGCAAATTCATTGACATCGTCATCAGACATTCCAATCGTATAAAAGGCCAGACGTGTAGCCGTCTTAATCCCGATACCCGGCAACTTGGAATAACTGTCAATTAGTTTAGCTATAGGTGTTGGATAAAGCATAAGTTCCTTTCTAATTCATTGGATGATGTTGGTTATAGAGGTTGATAATGTCGCGCGCAATGGAAGGTCCGACACCATTTGACAAATTTGTGTTATGCGGGAAGACTACTGCAACAGCGATTTGAGGATTATCTGATGGGGCATAGGCCACGGCATTGGTATTGGTTGCTTGCTGACCATCTGCTACATAACTTTCGGCTGTACCCGTTTTTCCGCTAATAGATACAGCTGCACCATTTGAAAAGGCACGGCCAGTTGTCAATCCACTAGTCCCATGGGCAACCTGATAAAAACCTTGTTGCAAAATACTCATATCGGAGGCGGATATATTGACCTTATTCATCTCTGTCGGTTGTAGTTGTTGAATCAGGTCGCCCAATCCTCCTTTATCATTATTGCCATAAATTCCCTCAACAATACGGGGAGCCATACGGACACCATCATTTGCAATAGTTGCTACATACTGAGCTAATTGCATTGGGGTATAATTATCAAACTGACCAAATGAATTTGTAATATAATTAGCAAGATCATAATCTTTAGGAATAAAGCCGGTGGATTCATCTGGTAAATCAATACCTGTAGATGATCCTAAACCATACTCACCAAAGGTTGAACGTAATTTCCCCATAGCCGAGTCTAAATTTCCAATTCCTGCAATCATATTCGGTTGATAAGTCAATCCCATAATCCCTAAAGCTGTTTGGACCATATAAGTATTAGATGAATACTCCAAAGCTTGAACTGCCGTAATCGGCATTGGCCCAGAAAAGGCAGTATACCACGAATTGATAGGGGGTGAACCTTGGAAGACAATAGACTGATCCGTCAAGGTCTGGTTCCCTGATAAGACTCCATTCTCCCAACCGGAACTGATGGTTGCAGCCTTAACGACCGAACCTGGTACAAAGACATTGGTTACCGTTCCCAAAGAATCAGGCGTCAATTCTCCCGTTTTCAGATCATGTTTAATTCCTGACATGGATAAAACTGCACCTGTTTTGGGGTTCAAAGCAACTGCATAGACACCTTCAGAATACTTAGCTCCTCCATTTCCTAGTTCGGAAGTGAAATAACTCTTAAGAAGATTGTCCACGCTATCTTGGAAGGCCAAATCGATGGTCAGTTTGATATTGTTCCCTTTGGTACCATCTTCAATATTTTCGACACTTTCCATATTGCCATACTTATCTAGATGAATTTCCTTCACCGAGCGTTTACCTTGCAAGGTTTCTTCATATTGTTTCTCTAGATAAGAGGTGCCAACCCGATCATTTAGAGAATAGCCCTTTTTAATATAAGCATCTGCTTCTTCAGCTGGGAGACCAGCTTTTTCACCGGATACACTTCCCACTATAGAAGAAAGCGAAGTATCTAGAACCTTTCGATCCCACGTGGTTGAAATACTGATACCAGGTAAATTCTTAGAAGCCGAAGCAATCAAGGCAATCTGTGTATCTGTCAAGGAATCTGTCGCAATGGCTCCTGTCTCAAAGTTTCCAACAGCATTTAACTGGCTAAAAAGATAGATTTCTTTCTTATCATCCTCTGTATAGTTTAACTGACTCGTTTGGACACTATCGACCGCATTGTTATAGAGTTCTGATTCGGATAGACGATTACCATCTGAATCAAGACGTTTCTCACGTGGTAAGCTTTCCACTACTTTCTTATAGACATCTTGATCTGCTAGATAATAGTCCGCCAACTGTCGGTCAGTCAATGTTGGAGAAGTAACTCCTACATAGGCTAACAACTTCTTGGCTGTTTCTTTTAAATCTGCAGCCGTCATTTTGTTGTTTCGAGTAAAGGAAACAACTTGTTTCACAGTATTTTCAACCAAGGGCTTGCCACTGGCATCATAAATTTCACCTCGAGCTGAACTAGTAGTCACCTTTGTTTTACTAGCCGATGCTAGTTTTGTCTCATAAAAATCCTTGTTCAAAACCTGCATATAAAGCAGGCGACCAATAATGGTCATAAAGAGTAAAATGATGATTGAAAACAATAAATTAAGCCGAATCGGAATCGAATGGCTGTTAAATTTCCTCATACAAATCAGTCTCATTTCTATTTAAAATCTTACTCTTCATTGTA
Organism: Streptococcus mitis; assembly: GCF_946188585.1. Lineage (GTDB taxonomy): Bacteria > Bacillota > Bacilli > Lactobacillales > Streptococcaceae > Streptococcus > Streptococcus mitis_DG. Next base: position 90,448 of record NZ_CAMHVI010000004.1, on the reverse strand, counting down.
CCATAATTTAAGAAGAAATTTTGGAAAAGAAGGGAGCTTTTCCCATTTTACAGGAAAATACGATTTTATTTATCCATCCCTACATTATATGATATAATAAGTGTAAAAGTTCGATGACTCAGTCTTTTTCCAATATGACTCATTTAAAGGAGCCTTCCCTATGGACAAACCAGATATAGCAACCCTCATTGATTCTCACTTCGAAGAAATGACAGACCTAGAGCAAGAAATCGCTCGCTATTTTTTGCAAGCTGAAACCATTGCAGATGATTTATCTTCTCAGCAGGTCACTCAAAAATTACATATCTCTCAAGCTGCTCTGACCCGCTTTTCTAAAAAATGTGGTTTTACAGGCTATCGAGAATTTATTTTCCAATACCTGCACCAAGCAAAGAAACAGGGCACTCATTCTCACAAACATAGTCCTTTAACCAATCGAGTTCTTAGAAGCTATAGTAATATGCGGGAACAAACACAGGGCTTGATTGACGAAGAACAACTGGAACGAATCGCCCAGTTAATCGAAGATGCTGATCGTGTCTACTTCTTCGGAACAGGGAGTTCTGGCCTCGTAGCTCGTGAAATGAAATTACGCTTTATGCGTCTAGGTGTGGTCTGCGAGGCTTTGACCGATCAAGACGGTTTTGCTTGGACAACCAGTATTATGGATGAGAATTGTCTCGTACTCGGTTTTTCACTTTCTGGCTCAACTCCTTCTATTTTAGATAGTCTATTAGACGCGAAAGAGATGGGGGCACAGACTGTACTTTTTACAAGTGTTCCCAATAAAGATAGTCAGGCCTATACAGAGACTGTTCTTGTAGCCACACACAGCCAGTCATCCTACATCCAACGTATATCCGCTCAACTCCCTATGCTCTTCTTTATCGATTTGATTTATGCCTACTTTTTGGAAATCAATCGTGAAAGCAAGGAGAAAATCTTTAATAGCTATTGGGAAAATAAAAAACTCAATGGCTATCGTAGACAAAAACGTGTAAGAAAATCCTAGTTTGGCTGAACCAAACTAGGATTGTTTTGTCTTGAAATGATAGTAGGCGCCCAACATACCTGCTGTGTTTTGGTGATGGGCAAATTCTAATCGTGTTTTTTCTGCTAGGCTTGGTACCAAGGCATCTTTTAAGGCTGTGCGAATTTTTGGTTTGAGGATAGCCTCTTGTCCCATGATACCGCCACCTAGAATGACCACTTCTGGATTGGCAACGTAGCAAATATTTGCCAGACCTTTTCCTAGATAGTCTACCATGCGGTCAATGCCAGCCATACAAATTTTGTTGCCTTCGGTAGCTTCCTTAAAGATGCGTCGGCCATTCCACTGGTCAACTGGATCTCCATGACCTGCTGCTACATACTCTACCAAGGCTGTCGTAGAAGCCAAATCTTGGAAAGTTCCATCCTGCATATGCATATAACCAACTTCGCAGGCTGAATTGCTAAAACCATGGAAAACTTTCCCATCCATAATCAAGCAACCCCCGATACCCGTTCCAATAGTTAAGCAAAGAGTGACACTAGCTCCCTTGCCTGAACCAGATACCGCTTCAGCCAAACCTGCACAGTTGACATCATTTTCAATCTCACAAGGAATTTCAAAGCTAGTCTCGATTTCCTTCTTAAACTGGGTTCCTGCATAGTTGGGAATCTGAGGACCAGCGTAGAAAATCTCACCCTTATCTGGATCCACCATTCCCGCTGAAGAAATGGCAACACCTGCTACTGGGCCTTTTTCTAAATAGCTGGTGACGATATCTTTGGTCTTTTGTAAGATATGAGGTCCACCTTTATGCGCCTCAGTTGGCATTTCATGGGATTCAACAAGTTGGCCTTCTTGGTCGATCAAACCATATTTGATATTGGTTCCACCAATATCAATTGCAACGTAGTGTGTCATAAATACCTCCTTATGGATTAGAGGAAGCGCTCCTTGGTTTCACGAATCAATTGAGCAGCTGCTTCTACAACTGGGCGATCTTCTTCAGTCACTGGTGTCAATGGTGAACGAACAGAACCAATGTTCAAGCCTTCATTGATTTTCAAGACTTCTTTGATAACACCGTACATATTTCCATGTGCAGAAGTGAGTTTGCCAATGACTGCGTTGATAGCATACTGCAATTCACGCGCTGTTTCCAAGTCCTTGTCCGCAATCAACTGATTAAGTTTCAAGAAGAGTTCTGGCATAGCACCATAAGTACCACCGATACCAGCCTTAGCACCCATGAGACGGCCACCTAGGAATTGTTCATCTGGACCATTAAAGACGATGTGGTCTTCTCCACCAAGACTCACAAAGGTTTGGATATCTTGAACTGGCATAGAAGAGTTCTTAACGCCGATAACACGTGGATTTTTCAACATTTCAGTATAGAGACTTGGAGTCAAAGCAACACCTGCCAATTGAGGAATGTTGTAAATCACGTAGTCTGTGTTTGGTGCTGCAGAACTGATATCGTTCCAGTATTTAGCAACTGAGTATTCTGGCAGGCGGAAGTAAATCGGTGGAATCGTTGCAATGGCATCAACACCCAAACTTTCTGCGTGGCGAGCAAGTTCCATACTGTCTTTGGTATTGTTACAAGCTACGTGCGAGATGATGGTCAATTTACCTTTGGCAACTGCCATGACTTCTTCCAAAATCAATTTGCGGTCTTCAACGCTTTGGTAGATACATTCACCAGAAGAACCATTGACATAGAGGCCTTGAACACCTTTATCAATGAAGTATTGAACCAAAGCACGTGTACGCTCTGGACTTACTTCTCCTTGTTCATCGTAACATGCGTAGAAGGCTGGAATGACACCTTCGTATTTTTTTAAATCTGACATAGATTTTCTCCTAAGATTTCTTTTTTCTGCTAGAAGCAGGATTTATTCTTTATGTGTTTAGTATACACCTTGTGAAAAACGCTTTCAACATCTGGTGTACACTTAGATTTTAGTTTCGATATGTATTTTGAAACGTTTAAAGCTTGAAAGTAGTTTTAGAAACAAGCCATCCTATTCGTATTTTGCAAAAATTTTCTCCATCAATCCAGTCTGGATAAAGACCAATAGTCCAAATCCAAAAAGCAGGAAGGCTGAACCACCTAAAAGTAGACTGAAGGCTGACAGATAAAGAACCATCACAATGAGGATAAGAATGGCTAACATGAGGAAGAACCAAGGAAAGTTAAAACTTGCCAAGATAAGCCCTTTTTGCAGCACTTCTTTCCAAGTCAAATCATAGCGCGCAGCGATTGGATAGCTAGCCAGCATCACGATAGTGAGGAAGATAAGAATGCCTAGGCAAATAGCTTTCACCATTTGGAAAGGCATAGCTGTCTGCCCCCAGAAGAGATAGAGGTCTAAAAGACTCAACAAAACAATGCCCAACTCAAGCAGACCTAGCTGAAGACCTAGTTTCAGATTTTGCTTGAAAGCTCTTAGATAGATTTTAAAGACAGGCACACGTCTGCTCTTCTTAATCTCAAACATGGTCTCGTAGAGGCTAATTTTAGCCACTCCAATCGTCACGATGGGCAAGCAAGAGACAACAAAAAGAAGATTGGCTGTGACGATATCCAAAACCTTTTCACTAAAACGCATGAGAAAGTTATCTGTATCAAATGCTGCCTTGATAAGGCTTACTCCTTTTTGTGCCATATTTGCTCCTCCTGATTTTTTAATCAATCAAAATTTTAAAGAGATATTTGCGAACCTTCTCTTCCATACCTGCATAGCCATTTGGCTGGTGTGGTTCTCCTGGGAAGAAAATTGCAAAATTGTGATAACCCAACAAGAGTGGGTATTTTTCATGACAATGGACAAAACCAATGTCACTCGCTTCGTCGAATGCTACTGCTTCATCTTTGATACGTGATCCGTAGCTCGAATATTCATGTCCTTCTACCAGCAAATGCAAGTCTGCATATTTCTTATGATGCTCAAATTGATCATTTTCAGCTTGATTGAGGACATTTTCCTGAACAACTAGAAAGACCTTGTCACCGTCAATCTCGTACTTTCCTAACTCGAAAGAATCTTTACGATGTTGATAGAGATAGTCGATAGCCTTGTCTAGATTGGGATGAATCCCCTTGTAAAAGGTAATATTTTTCAAATCGTCAAAAATCATACTGTTTCCTTCGTTTCTGATAGTTAACTAAAATCATTCTTAAGTTGATAAGTGTCTAACAAAATCTCTAAGGTAAGCAAATACCCAACATTTTGTAGACACTTATAACTCTGTATTCTCTTATACTCAATGAAAATTGAAGAGCAAACTAGGAAGCTAACCGCAGGCAATACTTAAGTATGGCAAGGTGACGCTGACATAGTTTGAATTCGATTTTCGCAGAGTATTATCCTTTGACCGCTCCCATAGTAATACCCTGAGTGAAGGATTTTTGGAAGACTAGGAAGACTGTTACGATTGGAACTGCTGCAAGAGCGGCACCTGCCATGATCAAACCATAGTTGGTTGCCATTTCAGCTTGCATAGTTGCAACCCCAAGTGAGATGGTCAAGTTTTGACGTGAAGTTAACATAACCAACTGCATGAAGTAGTCATTCCAAGTATTGATGAAGGTAAAGATTGCAAGGGCTGCAAATCCTGGTTTCACAATTGGGAAGGCTACGCTCCAGAAAGTACGAATCTCACCACAACCGTCGATTTTAGCTGACTCAAGCAATTCTGTAGGGATATTCTCACTGAACTGTTTCATGAGGAAGACCCCGAATGGCCATCCAATCAAAGGCAAGATAACTGCCCAAAGAGTATCATGGATTCCCATGAAGTTGACGATACGTACCAATGGTACAAGGACAACTTGTTTTGGAAGTGCCATGGCTGCAATGAAGATTGCAAAAAGAATACGTTGGCCATAGAAACGTTTTTTAGCTAGTACATAACCTGCTAGAGAAGAAGTCGCACAGACTAAGAACATGGTTACCAATGAGATAAACACAGAGTTCCACATCCACTGCATTGCAGGGTTTTGCACCATGAGTTGTTGGAAATTTTCCATGGTTGGCATTTTAGGGAACCATTGTGGTGGAATAACGATTGTATCAGGTTGTGACTTGAAGGCACCTGTCAAAATCCAGTAGAACGGAAAGATGAACAGCACGGTCAACAAGAGCAAGATAATAGTTGAAATAACAGTGAAAGCTGTTAAAGGTTTCTTTTGTGTAGATTGCATAGCTGTCTCCTTTCTTTAATATTCTACGTCGTTTCCAAGTACTTTAAATTGAACAAAGCTTACGATAGCGATCATCACTGCCAAGAAGACGCCGATAGTGTTTGCATAACCGTATTCTGTCAATTGGAAGGCTTTTTCGTAAAGGTAGTACATAAGTGTACTTGTTGAGTAGTTTGGACCACCAGATGTCAACAACTGAATCAAGGCGAAACACTGGAATGAGTTGATTGTTGTAATGATTGCGATATAAAGTGTTGTTGGAAGGAGACTAGGCCATTTAATCTTCCAGAAAACTTGCAATTCAGTCGCACCGTCAACCCGAGCTGCTTCCACCAATGAATTGTCAATATTACCCATAGCTGCGATATAAAGGATAATCGGCTGACCAACAGATGTAGTCAAAAGGATAATCATAATCGCCATCAAAGCCCAGTTTTTATCTCCCAACCAAGAAATGTTTTGGCTGATGATGTGGCTTGACTTAAGGACAAAGTTTAGAATCCCTGATAGTGGGTCATAGATCCATTTCCAAACAACTGTTACGGCAACACTACCTGTTACAACAGGAAGGAAGAAGACGAAACGGTAGAAGGATCTAGCAATGGCATTTTGATGATATGTCTGAGATGCTACAAAGAGTGAGAATAGAACAACAACTGGTACAGATCCAATAACCAGAATCACGGTATTGATCAAAGACTTCATAAAGACAGGGTCTTTAAACATGCGAACGTAGTTGTCCAAGCCTACAAACTCAAATTTCGTCATTGAGTAGTTAAAGAAACTTGTAATGAATCCCATAATCATAGGGGCCAATACAAAGATGACAAAGAAGAATAATACTGGTGCTAGGAAAGCGTAGGAAATCACTGTTTCCCGCATACGAATTTTATTGACTTTCACAGTCGGCACCTCTCTTTCACAAATAGAATATTTTAGATTTTCTTGAACTGTTTTAAAATCAAAATGAAATTTTTTAAGATTCGCTTATGTAAGAACTTCATTTTAATTTCGTGACAGTTCCTTACATTTCAAACAAAATCCTCCCTTTTCTTACATAGACTATGCACAGGGAAAAGGGAGGAGTCAATCTGATTTAGTGCTTATTGTTTTGTAGCTTTTTTAATTGTTTCGTTAGCTTTTTCAGTGAAGGCTTTCAAAGCATCCGCTGGTTTTTCGTCACCATTTGATACAGATTGCAACATTGGGAACCAAAGTGTTCTCATTTCAGCAAAACCATTGATAGTGTTGTAGTATGGTGAGTAGTATTTAGTCCAACCACTGATTGTTTCCATACGTTTGTCTTCATAAAGTTTGCCAAATGAAGTACGAACTGGGAAGGCACCTGTACGAACAACGTCTTTTGGACCCCATTCTTTGTCATCCGCGATAAATTGAACGAATTTCTTAGATGCTGCAACTTTCTTGTCGTCTTTGTTGTTGAATACTGCAAATCCATTTACAAGGTATTCAAGAGCTGGTTTACCTGAATCTGATGGGAATGGTACTTCTACCACTTCTACTTTACTTGCTTCCAAGAGTTTAGCTTGGATACCGTTTTGAGCTGGTGCCCAAAGGATTGTGTAAGATGTTTGACCGTTGGCAAAGTTTTGGATATCTGCTCCACCGTCAAATTGTGAACCATTGTTCAACAAACCGTCTTTGATCCAGCTAGCTGCTTTTTCAAGACCTTTGACGAATTTAGGGTCATCAGTTGTATATTTTGTTACATCTTTATCTGTTACAGAAGCTCCATAAAGGTTTGAGATGAAGGCACGTGTTCCTTGGTCTCCCCCTTGACCAGAACTGAACAATGAACCTGGTGTGTAGCCTTTATCTTTAAGTGCTTTCAAAACTTTTTCAAAATCATCAGTAGTCCAACCTTCTTTTACAAGGTTTGCAACTCCAGCGTCTTCCAACATTTTCTTGTTCATGGCCATGTAGAATGGTGCAGAACTGATTGGATACATGTAAGCTTTGTCTCCAGCTTTACTTGCTTGTACAATGTTTTCATTGTTAACATCTTTGACGAATTCGTCTGTGAATAGGTCGTTCAGCTCAGCCAATTTACCGTTTTTACCGTATTGGATGATACGTCCTGGTGCGTCAAAAAGTACGTCTGGAGCTGTTCCTGCTTCGATAGCTGTTGTGATTTTTTCAGGACCTGACTTGAAGTCGATGGTTTCCAATTTCACTTTTACATCTGGATTTGCTTTTTCAAAAGCTTCGATGATTGATTTTTCATATGTTCCAACACCGTCACCAGTTTTTTCTTGTGTGAAGACTGGGAATGCCCACCAAGTGATTTCTGTTTTTCCGCTATCGCTACCAGATTTTGCAGCATCTTTACTTCCGCCAGAATTACCACATGCAGCAAGGCCAAGAACCGCAGCACCCGCAAGTACTGTACAAGCTAGTTTTCTAAATTTCATTTGTATTCTCCTAATTGATAAGCGTATCCATATTGGATAATGAGTAAGATTGAACTTGTATACGTTTTCATTTTATCCGACGCATCCACCACTCTCCTCTTTTTTGAGATTGTGTTATTTAAGACCAGCAACGAAGCGTTCTGTAATCTCTTTTGGTCTAGTAATAGCGCCACCAACAACGATGCCTCGCACTCCATATCCAAGGATTTGTTTGGCTTGTTCTGGTGTATGAATTTTCCCTTCTGCAATGACATCTACACCGGCATCACAGAGTTTTTTAATTAATTCAAAATCGGGACCATCCACTTTTGGACTGTAAGATGTGTATCCTGATAAAGTTGTTCCGACAAAGTCAATTCCTGCTTCAACAGCTGCTAGTCCTTCTTCAAAAGTACTTGTATCAGCCATCAAGAGCTGGTTAGGATATTTCTCCTTAACCTGACGAATGAACTCTTGAATCTCCAAACCATCGTAGCGTTCACGCTTGGTACAATCCAGAGCAATTACCTCTATATCAAGTTCTGCCAATTCATCAACTTCTTTCATAGTAGCAGTGATGAAGGGCTCTTGCGGTGGATAATCTCGTTTAATTATCCCAATGATTGGAAGTTTTGTGACCTCCTTGATTTCCTTGATATCACGAACACTGTTTGCTCGGATACCGACTGCTCCACCTTGCTCAGCCGCTTTGACCAGCAAGGGAATGACTCCTCCCGCTTCTGTATAGAGCGGTTCGTGAGGAAGGGCCTGACAAGAAACGATGATTCCATCTTTGATTTGTGCAATCAAGGCTTCTTTAGTAATCTGTGGCATCCTCTTTCCTCCTTTTCTTTGTTCTTATGGGTTCATTATATATTATTTTTAAAGCGCTTTCAATAGTTTGTGATAGAATAGATTTCAGTTTCAAAAGTATTTTATAGAACAGCCGTTTCTGAAAGTAGTTTCAGCACTGTCTTATTTTCAATTCGCTCAGTATATAAAATGATAAAAAGAGATAGCCATCTTTCAAATGGGCCATCTCTTTTATCATTAACGATGAGCAAAATTCATTTTATTCAAGACCTAGTCTTCTTTTCGTTTCTTCCCAAATGTCAAAACAGATAAGAGACCTGCCACTAATCCTAGAGAAATAAAAGTTGTATTTTCTTTGCTTCCAGTATTTGGAAGCTCATTTTGTTTAGCCGCTGGTGCTTGATAAGTAGCACCTTGTCCAAGAGATAACTTCTTAGCTGGACGTTCGTTTGCAGCTGCTAAGACTGGTTTGGTTTCTCCCTTGTACTCTGGCACTTCATGGATTGCTGCCTCAGCTCCATTGACACCTCCTTTATACTCAGGAAGAGCATTTGAAGCTGCCAAGACAAAGTTAGCACCACCTCTATATTCCGGAACCTCATTTGAAGCTGCTAGAACTGAATTTACGCCCCCTTTGAATTCCGGTTTTTCTACTGTTGGTGCTGGCTCTTCTCCCACTGTTGCTAAGGAACCTGTGTATTCAGGAATTTCTGTTACAAGAGCTTCTACTCCATTCACTCCACCTGTAAACTCCGGTTTTTCTACTGTTGGCGCTGGTTCTTCTCCCACTGTTGCCAATGGACCTGTATATTCAGGAGCTTCTTCAGTTACTGCAGCTTCTTCTCCATTAACTCCACCCGTAAATTCTGGTTTTTCTACTGTTGGTGCTTCTTCTCCTGCTATCGCTAATGGGCCAGTGTATTCAGGAACTTCTTCAGTTACTGCTCCTTCTTCACCATTAACTCCACCTGTAAATTCTGGAACTTCATTTATCGCAGCTTCACTTCCATTTACACCATGAGTAATCTTTAACCCCACTACTGAAACAGGCAAATTATGCATACTTTCGATAGCACCTTCTACTAGGCCTGTAACTTTTTGACCAATATCCTCTGGATCTACTGTAAACAATAGAGTCTTCGTATCATACTGCGTCATAAAAGTAGCTGTTTTACCATTGGCAAGTTGTAAAGTTGGAGCTTGATTGACCAATACTTCTGAATCAAATTCCATGGCAATAATGCCTTGCCCCATATGAACTGCATGTGTAACTTTTGCTTCGGTTGGAGAAACCATATCCTTGCTTAAGAAATCCCAATTAAATTTCTTATAAGACAAGGTATATTCGTTTTGGTTGTTATCTGCATGCTCATAAAGCAATCCATATTCGCCATTCCCGAGATCTTGAATAGAATTGTAGGCAAACTTACCACTTTGAATAGGATTATGCTTAAGCCAAGTCAGCTCTCCATTTTCTTCGACACGAGCTAAGTGTACCAAACCGTTGAAACGTCCTGGTCCACCTGCATTACTAAGAACAATATACTCTTTTCCATCATGCATCGTATGAATAGCAGCCAATTGAACATAAACATCCTTGACATCCGCATAACGTTTTATATCATTTTCCCAAGTTTCTCCACCATCTTTACTAGTAGCAACTTGAAGGTCCCCTGTTAATCCACGCATGAAGAGCTTAAGATCTCCATTATTTAATTGTACAACAGAGGACTCAGTATTTTGAGCATAATAATTACTCATGGTACTTGAGTCAATCACAGTACCATCAGTCAGCGTACGATGGTCATTCACACCACCTCCCATATGCCAAGTCTTACCATGGTCATCTGAGTAGATAATCCGAGATGATTGAGAACCGTTTAAGTGGTTGGTCTGATTAGTTGTATAAGTAGGTACAATGATTCGACCTTTATGAGGTCCGGTATGAAGCGTAATCCCTGTTCCAGGCCCAACCCCTAAGAATTTCATCCAATCAGCTTTTACCATTGGGGTAATATCTTGAGGTGCTGACCAAGTCTTACCATCATCATCACTGTAAGACATCCATAGATAAGAATCCTTAGCAACTCTAAATGGAGACGTTTTATTGCTTGTGAAATAAATATTTCCTAATAGTTGATCCCCTTGATACAAATCACCTTTATCGCTATAAGCTGGTTTAACTGGGTTTACAACAACACGATAATCCGTTGCTTTCCCATCTGGAGTATAAACTGTACCATTTTCGCGTATTGTATAGGAACCTTCTTCGCCTTCTTTATAGAGAATTTGATAAGTTTTGCCATCGATTTGTTTATAGGCTTCTTCTCTTTGAGCAGCCATTCCAAAGATTCCTTTCCCTTCTGGGAACATATCATAGATAGAAAAAATTCGTTTTGTTGCAGGATCTTGAACCAAAGCCATATCGATGTTCACTGGTGAACCGATTGATGGGTCAGAGGCTTTTGGATTGTCTCGTAAATTTGTAATCGTTACTCGATCACTCCATGTCTTCCCCTTATCCTCACTTCGTCTAACGACCATGCCGATATCACCCCAGTCACTTGAATGAAGACGGCGTTCATCTGCACCAGCAATCAGAGTGCCTTTATCTGTCTTAAGAAGAGCAGGAATACGATAACTCTTGATGCCATCTTTATTTGGTTGGTTATGCATACCACTTTCAAAGACATCTTGTTTTTCAGTAAGTTTAGCTCCCTCAGGTAGCTTTTGCTCCAAATCAGATCTTTCAAATAATTGGCTACGTTTTTGAACTTCATCAGGAGTCAGTACTCGGTCATAGACACTTAAATTACGAACCTGTAGATTTGCTCCCCAAACTGAATTTCCTGCCCGATTTGTTGCACCAATTTGAGCATGTGTAATATCTGGCATATCCTTGATAAATTTACCAGACTTCAAGCTAGTACGCGATAAAACACCGTTCACATAAAGTCTAACTTTTCCTTCTGGATTGTCTGCATTTGGTCTTTCTACAGTAAAGGTAACCGAATTCCACTGCCCAGGTTTAATTTTCAATGGAGCATCCGTATATTTATCATAAAATTGTGCTCCATTAGCATCACGTCCCTCTATTAAGGCTGTATTATTGAGAACAGCCATTGTGAAGTACTCATCTTTTTTCTTATCACTAGACACTGAAAATAGATTATAAAATGTTGGAGATTTAGCATCTGGCTTAAATTCCATATGAATAGTCGCATTTTGAAGCTTCTTCAATGTATCTAATTCACTGGCTAAGTCTACACGCTGGCCATTTTTCGCATTTGTTTCAACATCTTCTTTTTCCACTACTGGAGTTGCATTTGCGATGTCTCTAGCATAATAATCTCGAGGAAGTACTCCCTATTCTTCTTTATCTTGCTCCTTGTTACTTGCTTCTGTAGTTGCAGAATCTGTTTCTGGTTTATCAGCAGGAGCTGGTGTATTTTCAGCTGCAGGTGTATTTGTTGGAGTGGTTGTCTCTGCTTCAGTAGTCTCATTTTTCTTCAACTTATCCTGATCAACTTCCACACCATTGTCTTTTGCTGTTGCCAATTTTCCAGCTAATTCACTATCTAAATGAGCAAGATTTCCTGAAGAAGCTTCTTTTGGTAATTCTGATAAACCTTGATTATTATTTTCAGCAGCAGTTACAGTTGAGTTTCCTTGTTCATTTGCCAATACAGGGTTTACTCCAAACACCACTGCACCAATGGTTACAGATGCTACACCTACTGCAAATTTACGAATACCATATCTTTGTTTTCTGTCAAAATTCTTCTGATTCATCTTTCTACCTTTCCATTTTTAAAAAATAAAGCGCTTTCTTTTTGTTTTAAAATTTTTACTCCCCATCAAAGGAAAACATAAGAAAGTAATTAATAAACGAGAGTCCCTATCCTTCTCTCTTTCAAAATTTAGCTAGCTGCAATCCAAACAGTAGCTATTTCACTCCTTTCCTAGAGACTTTTTCTTTATTATACAATAAAGTCATAGGTTTATCTCGAGCTTGTCATAGAATAGATTTTACTTTCAGCAATATTTTAATATTTTAATATTTTTAAAAGTACTTTCAACATTTATAATAAAAAAGAGAGCTACTGGGCCCTCTCATCCATCATTTTACATACTTAAAAGGAATCTCACTACCACATAGCCAGTTGTAGACTTGGTCATTGACAAATACATTCATGGCTTCGTGAGCATACTCAGGCATGATACGATAGGCCTTATCGCAGATCAGACGGTTGTAAATCGCAAACTGGGTAATAGGGTAGCAAACATCGTCGTCCAAGCCCGTAATCATCTTGACCTCACCCTTGATACGATGGGCAAGATTTTTTACATCAATATAGGCAAGGGTCGCCATGATTTCCTCCTCAGTTTCATGGAAGGGGTCGTGAAACTTGAAATAACGGAAAAGTTCGTCGTAAGCCTCGCTAGTATTGCCAATCTCAAGCACCCGTCTAAAATCTGACAAGAAGGGATAGATGGCAACTGTTTTCTGAATCCGAGGATTGAGCGCTGCCGCAACCAAGGCTAGAGCCCCTCCTTGTGAAGCACCATAGCTAGAAAGGCGCTTCTCATCTACCTGAGGTAGACTAGCAACAATTTCGACCAACTGGTAAATATCCAGATAAACATCCTTATAAAAGAGATGATCCCGACCTTCCACAGCCCCACGGATAATATGTCCCTTAACCGTATTTCCTAAAGGAGAACTCAAACCGTCTTGCGAATAACCTGACTGCCCCCGCACATCCATGGAAACAACACCGTAACCAGCCACAGTATAGGCCAGCATGTCAGCCCAGTCCCAGCCACGTCCCATATAACCATGGAAATGGAAAATTATTGGAACTTTACCCTCACTCTTTGGAAGAACGACGCGTGCATAGACCTTGCCTTCCTTGCTTCCTTCAAAGGTTAACTCATAGCACTTGACTTGAGGAATGTGGAAATCTCTTTCCTCCAACTGGTAGGCCGGAAGAGTTGAAACTTTTTTCACTTCCTCATCCCAAAAAGCATCAAAGTCTTGTGGAACCTCGTCCCTTCCTAGATAGGTCTTAATTTCTTCTAATAAAGCTGGATTTTTCATAGTATGCTCCTTTTATTTTGTAATCGCTACCACAACTGTAGCATATCTAAGAAAGCAATGCAAGAAAGAAAGGGAAATAGAAAATGAATTTAGATTTTCTTTCTTTAATCTTACAAACTAAAAGTAGTTTTAAAAACGAAAAAAGAGCATCCCTGCTCTTTCTTCTATTCAATCTTATTTTGTTGCTTCTTTCTTTTGGAAAGTGGTTTGGTAATTTACTTTAATCGTTACTGTCATGTGAGAGTCCTCGTTTCTTTTTGATGACTCTAGTATAAGGGCCAAACCTGAAAGCTAGCTTAAGATTTCCTTATAGAAAGCTTATACTCAATGAAAATCAAAGAACAAACTAGGAAACTAGCCGTAGGTTGCTCAAAGCACTGCTTTGAGGTTGTAGATAAGACTGACGAAGTCAGTTACATATATAATCCAAGGCGACGTTAACGTGGTTTGAAGAGACTTTCGAAGAGTATTAATCTAAATGTTCTTTCTTTTCCAGATGAAGGGCAATCATGCGCCATTCTGGATCCTCTTGCCAAGCTTCTATCGAACTAATGTAACTAGCAACTTTTCTGGCTTCTTCTAAAATTGGAAAATCTTCGATAATATCAGCCACTTGAAACTCTGGGAGTCCTGACTGTCTGGTTCCAAAAATTTCACCAGAACCACGCATTTTCAAATCTTCCTCCGCAAGGACAAATCCATTGGTCGTTTCCGTCATGATGCGCATGCGGTCCTTCCCAGAATCCGTCTTGGGATTGGCAACGAGAACAGCATAGGATTGCTTATCTCCCCGACCGACACGACCCCTGAGCTGGTGAAGCTGGCTGAGACCGAAGCGATCAGCATCCATGATAATCATAACTGTCGCATTGGGAACATTGACCCCGACCTCGATAACCGTCGTCGAAACCAGAATATCCGTCTTTCTCTCTTTGAACTCCTGCATAATCTGGTCTTTTTCGTCACTCTTCATCTTACCATGTAGCAGAGCAACCTCAGCCTTGCCAGCAAAATGAGCTGTCAGCTCCTCAGATAAAGCAATAGCATTTTTCAAATCCAGAGCTTCTGATTCTTCAATCAAGGGAGAGATAACATAGGCTTGGGAACCTTTTTGAATTTCTCCCTCTAACCAAGTCAAGACCTGAGGCAGCTGCTCATGTTTGATCCAGCGCGTCACAATAGGCTTTCGTCCTGCTGGCATCTGGTCAATAATGGATACATCCATATCGCCAAAGGCTGTTATGGCCAGCGTCCGTGGAATGGGAGTCGCCGTCATCATGAGGACATCAGGATTGTCGCCTTTTTCTCTCAGAATACGCCTTTGCCCCACACCAAAACGGTGCTGCTCATCGATGATAATCAAGCCCAGACGAGCATAATCCACCCCATCCTGTATCAGAGCGTGAGTTCCGATAATCAAATCAGCCTCACCCTTGGCAATAGTCTCCAAGACTTCTCTCTTTTCTGCAGCTTTCAAGGAACCTGTCAAAAGAGCCAGTTTCAAGTCTGGGAAGAGACTCTGTAGACTCTCAAAATGTTGCTCCGCAAGGATTTCTGTCGGAACCATGAGGGCCGCCTGATAACCAGCCGTCACCGCCGCAAACATGGCTAAGCCAGCGACCACCGTTTTTCCGCTCCCCACATCTCCTTGTAGGAGACGATTCATGTGGTGGTCCGACTTCATATCGGTTAAAATTTCCTGTAAACTCTTTTCCTGAGCTTGAGTCAGGGCAAAAGGCAAGCCTTCTTTAGAAGCTGTCACTTTTTCCTGAGACCAATCCAGAACCAGACCACTTCCCTGAACTCTATTTTCAGACTTTAGCGTCTGCAATTGCATTTGGAAATAAAAGAGTTCCTCAAACTTGATACGGCGAAGGGCCTGCTTATATTCTGCCAAATCCTTAGGGAAATGCATGGCGCGAACAGCCTGACAACGGGACATGAGTTTGTATTTGTCCAGCAAAGACTGGGGCAGATTTTCCTCTATCAAGAGGTCCAGTCCCTGATCAAAGGCTGTCTTGATAACCTTGACCAGCCCTGCCTGACTGATTCCCTGAGCCAGACGATAGACTGGCTGGAGGTCATCTTCCACCTGAGCCAGGACCTTCATCCCAGTCAGACTAGCCTTGGCTCGGTCCCATTTTCCAAAGACAGTAAGGGTTGCTCCCAACTCTATCTTATCTGCTAGATAGGGCTGGTTAAAGAAATTCACCGCAAAAACGACTTCTCCCTGCTTGAGGCTAAAGCGCAGACGATTGCGCTTGAATCCATAATACTGGACACTGGCAGGAGTCACGACTTGACCAGATAGGACTGCCTTCTCCCCGTCCTCTAGTTCCAATACTTGCTTGGTTTTGAAGTCTTCATAACGGAAAGGAAAGTAGAGCAAGAGGTCTTGCAAGTTTTCAATTCCTAGTTTGGCGTATTTCTCTGCTGACTTTGGCCCCACACCAGGTAAGACATGCAAGGGTTGATGTAGATTCATGCTCCACTCCTTTCTTTTTAATAATATTCTCTCGGAATGCGATCGCTGAGGAGACAAACCACTTCATAGTTAATAGTCCCACGGTAGGCAGCTACCTGAGTAGCTGTGATTTCCTTGTCACCGTTGCTGCCGATCAAGGTTACTTTTGTTCCTAGCGGATAAAGTTTAGGCAAACGAATGGTGATTTGGTCCATAGATACTCGTCCAACGATTGGGCAAGCTTGGCCATCTACCAAGACAGCAAAATTTTGCATGTCTCGTGTCCAACCATCCGCATAGCCGATTGGAACAGTCGCGATGACTTGCTCGCTATCTGCCTGATAGGTGGCTCCATAGCCCATGCAAGCTCCAGCTGGAACTGTCTTGACATGAACAAGGGCAGATTCCAAGGTCAAGGCTGGTTTCAAGTCATAAGGCAAGTTCAAGACCTCTCCACTTGGGTTAAGACCATACATAGCGTCTCCCATACGAACAGCGTTAAAAATAGTCTCTGCATGCCAAAGAGTCGTTGCAGAATTACTTGCGTGAACCAGGTCTGGAAGACCTTTCATACTGGCCAAAATAGTTTTAAAGCGTTCTAACTGCTCATTAAAGTAAGCATCTAATTCCTCATCTGCAGTCGCAAAGTGGGTGAAAATCCCTTCAACACGAGCACCATGTTGTTGGAGCAAGTCTTGAGCCTGATCAGCCTCACTGGCATCTCGGAAACCAATCCGTCCCATTCCTGAATCAATCTTGAGATGGACTGTCAAACCTGTTAGGTCTGCTTCCTTAACTAAGAGTGCTTGAATCCACTCCAGCCCAGCCACTGTCAAGGTAATGTCGTATTCTTTAGCCAGAGCAACAGCTTCGATGTCAGAAACTCCTAAAATGAGGATTCGTTTGCTGAGTCCAGCCTGTCTGAGTTCAATGGCTTCATCTATATTCGAAACGCAAAAACCATCTACATCATCTTGAATCGCCGTCGCAACAGCAACAGCTCCATGCCCATAGGCATTGGCCTTGACCACTGCCCACTTGAGCGTTCCTTTAGGGATATGATCTCCCATTTGTTGAATGTTTTGTCGAATAGCTCCCAGATGAATCAGAGCCTTGGTTGGTCTATGTGGACTAGCTTTCATGATTTTCCTCCAAAATGACACTGGCTGTCACAAACTGATTGGTGTGGCTGATAGACAGCCAAATCTTTCCTAAAAATGGTGACCGACTAAAATAAGGCGCCCCGCGTTCATTGTTCAATACTTCCAAATCTTGGAAACCGAGCTTGCCAATGCCAGTTCCCATAGCCTTGGAAAAGGCCTCCTTAGCCGACCAGCGGCCAGCTAAATATTCTATTTGCCTGCGCCCTTTAAGACTATTAAACCGTTCCATTTCCTTGAAGGTCAGCACACGCTTAGCAAATCCTTCATGTCGTGTAACTGCGCTTTCTATCGAAGCTAATTCTTCGATGTCAATTCCGTGTCCAACTATCATTCTCATCAAAAGGAGTTGAGATTCCCCAACTCCATCCTTTTCACTTATTTTGTCAAGGTAGCATAAATCTCTTCTACCAAGGCCTCTGTATTTTCCCAACCTAGACAAGGATCGGTTATAGAACAACCAAAGACCTCTGGCTGGTTTTGACGACCATCTGCTAGGTAGGATTCAATCATAAAGCCTCGAACTGTCTTTTTAATCTTCTCATTCCAATCACGATTTTGCAAGGTCTGACGAACAATCCGAATTTGCTCCATATATTGCTTGCCTGAGTTATCATGGTTGGTATCAATGAGGATAAAGGGATTTTCAAGTCCCATGGCTTCATAGCGTTCAATGGCATTTAGCAAAGTTTCATAGTAAAAGTTAGGCTCATTTTTCCCATATTCATTGACTGCGCCACGAAGAATGACGTGAGCCAAGGGATTTCCTGAAGTCTCAACTTCTTGACCATGGAAGAGGAAGGTCTGTTTATTTTGAGCAGCATAGATACCGTTAAACATGACTCCGAGATTTCCTGAGGTTGGATTTTTCATCCCAACCGGTGCATCAATCCCTGAGGCCACAAAGCGGTGCTCTTGGTCTTCCACAGAACGAGCTCCTACAGCATGGTAGCTGACCAAATCATCTACCAGGACTAGATTTGACGGATAAAGCATCTCATCTGCCGTTGTCAAACCAGTCTCTGTAATCACGCGGTAGTGCAACTGGCGTACAGCCTGCAAGCCATTAATCAGACTTGGAGCCTTAGAAGTATCTGGCTGGTGTACCAAGCCTTTATAGCCGTCTCCGTTTGTGCGAGGTTTAGCAGTATAAACACGCATAACCATAAAAATCTTGTCCGCCACCTTCTTTTGCAAGGCAGATAAACGGCGGGCATATTCCAAGACAGCCTCTTCATTGTCAGACGAGCAAGGACCAATCACCAAAAGGATACGGTCATCTTCCCCTGAAATGATGTCTGCCAATTCTCTATCACGACGCTCCTTTAGGCGCAAGGCTTCCACAGACAATTGGGTTTCTGCCTTGATTGCTTCAATATCGATTTCTTGACCTTTTTCAATAAATGCCATCTTATTCTCCTAGCGTTTGGTAGATTTCTCTGACAAGGGCTTCCGTATTTTCCCAGCCAAGGCAAGGGTCTGTGATAGACTTGCCAAATACTTCCGGTTCGTTTTGACGGCCATCTTCTAGATAAGACTCAATCATAAAGCCACGAACGTACTGCTTGATTTTTTCATTCCAATCACGGTTAATCAAGGTCTGACGGACAATTCGAATCTGGTCCATATATTGCTTACCAGAATTGTCATGATTGGTATCGACGATGATAAAGGGATTTTCCAAGCCCATCTTCTCATACTGGGCAATGGTATCCATCAAATTATCATAGTAGTAGTTAGGAATATTCTTACCATACTCATTGGTCGCTCCACGAAGAATGGCGTGCGAAAGCGGGTTCCCAGTTGTTTCCACTTCTTTTCCTAGGAAAAGGAAACTTTGTTTGTTTTGAGCAGCATAAATCCCATTAAACATAACATTGAGATTTCCAGAGGTTGGATTTTTAAACCCAGTCGCGAAATCTGCCCCACTTGCTACAAAGCGGTGTTGCTGGTCTTCAACTGAACGGGCACCAACCGCCATGTATGAAATCAAATCATCTACAAGCGGAAGATTTTCAGGATAAAGCATTTCATCAGCTGTCGTCATACCTGTTTCTGTGATAACACGATAGTGAAGATGGCGCACAGCTTTGATTCCGTTGATGAGGCTTGGTGCTTCTGTCGCATTAGGTTGGTGAATCAAGCCCTTATAGCCATCTCCGTTGGTACGAGGTTTAGCAGTATAAACACGCATAACCATAAAAATACGGTCTGCTACTTCTTCTTGCAAAGTTGCCAAACGCTTAGCGTACTCAAGGACAGCTTCTTCATTGTCAGATGAGCATGGTCCGATTACCAAGAGAATTCGTTGGTCTTCTCCACGTATAATGGCTTCTAGCTCTTGATCGCGCTGTGATTTTCTCTCCAAAGCTTGGCCGTCTAATTTTGATAAGGCACGAACTTCTTCAATATTAATTTTAGGACTCTTTGCTGTAAATACCATAACTCATCTCCTTATAAATCAAACGGATACCAAGTAAAAATTTACTTTTCACAAGGTATCCGCCTCTAAACTATCTCATTTTATTGTCTTTTACCGTGACAGTTTTTAAACTTCTTACCAGAACCACATGGGCAAAGTTCATTCCGTCCAATCTGACTCAAATCCAGATTTTCAGGCATATTTGCTTGGTGGGCAGCGATATTACGAGTCGCTGTTGTACTGATATGGTGTTCTGCTTGTGGTCTTTCTTGTTCATGAATTTGTGCTTTCATCATCAAACGTGTCACATCAAACTCAATCGAACCAATCATATCATTAAACATACGGAAACCTTCTGCCTGATACTCAACAACTGGGTTGTTCTGAGCATAGCCACGAAGTCCAACCGCGTTACGCAATTGATCAAGGGCGTCGATATGATCTGTCCACTTATTATCCACCACTCGTAGAATCAAAACTTTTTGGAATTCTTTAACTGCTTCTTCATCGCGTAGTTTTGAAACCTGACTATCGTAAACTTGCAAGGCACGTTGGAAGAGCTCTTCCTTGATAGCCTTATCAGACAAGCCTGACAAGTCTTCGATTGAAATCGAATCTTCTGGAAGCAAGTTGTACTTAGCAAAGTTCAAAATTGCTTCTAGTTTTTCATCTTGTTTCGCACGCGCATGACCATCAACGACACGACCAATCGTGCGTTTGATCATAGACTGAATTTCAGGTGCCAAGTCACGATCTGCAGTGATGACGTCGTAACGTTGAGCGTAGATAATCTCACGTTGTTCACGCATGACATCATCGTATTGAAGGACTTGTTTACGAGTATCGTAGTTATTCCCTTCGACACGTTTTTGTGCTGCTTCAACTTGACGCGTCAACATACGAGACTCAATCGCCTCTTCAGACATGTTCAAACGTTCAAAGATTCCTTTCAAGCGTTCAGAACCAAAACGTTTCATCAAATCATCTTCAAGAGATAGGTAGAATTGTGACTCACCTGGGTCTCCTTGACGACCTGAACGTCCACGAAGCTGGTTATCGATACGACGGCTTTCATGGCGTTCTGTACCAATAACACAAAGTCCACCCAATTCGCGAACCCCTTCACCAAGCTTGATGTCAGTACCACGACCGGCCATGTTAGTTGCGATAGTAACAGCACCACGTTGACCAGCATTCATGATGATTTGAGCTTCTTTATAGTGGTTTTTGGCATTCAAAACTTCGTGAGGAACGCCAGCAGCGACCAATTTCTTAGAAATGTAGTCACTAGTTTCAACCGCTACTGTACCAACCAAGACAGGCTGACCTTTTTGGTAACGAGCCTTAACGTCTTCGACAACCGCCTTAAACTTAGCCTCGATACTTGCATAAAGAAGGTCCGAGTGGTCAATACGTTGAACAGGACGGTTTGTTGGGATTGGAATAACACGAATGTTGTAAATTTCACGGAATTCTTCTTCCTCAGTCTTACCTGTACCCGTCATACCAGACAATTTCTTGTACATACGGAAAAGGTTTTGGTAAGTGATTGAGGCAGACGTCTTGGTTTCATCCTGGATCGGCACACCTTCTTTGGCTTCAATGGCTTGGTGCAAGCCATCAGAATAACGACGACCTTCCATAGTACGACCTGTAAATTGGTCAACGATCAAGATTTCTTGCTCTTCGCTGACCACATAGTCAATATCGAGAAGCATGATGTAGTTGGCACGAAGGGCATTATCGATAAAGTGAGTCAAAGCCACATTTTCGATATCATAGAGGTTTTCAAGCTTGAAGTAGCTTTCAGCCTTGTCAATCCCTGAATCTGACAAACCAATAGTCTTAGACTGCACATCGATGATGTAGTCGTCTTTGTCCAAAGATTTTACATAGTGGTCTGCCATGTGGTATAACTGACTGGTTTCAACCGCGTTGGCACCTGATACGATCAAAGGTGTACGGGCTTCGTCAATCAAGATAGAGTCAACCTCATCGACCAAGGCATAGTTGAGCGGACGTTGTACCATGTTTTCAGCGCGGACGACCATGTTATCACGAAGGTAATCAAATCCGATTTCTGAGTTGGTTGAGTAAGTAATATCACACTCATAGGCTTCTTTTTTCTCCATTGGAGATTTGGCAGCCAAGTTAATCCCTACTGACAAACCAAGCCATGAGTACAATTCACCCATCTCAGTCGCGTCACGCTCTGATAGGTATTCATTGACCGTAACTACGTGAACCCCTTTACCTGAAAGAGCATTGAGGTATACTGGCATGGTCGCAGTCAAGGTTTTCCCTTCCCCTGTACGCATCTCTGGCACGTCACCATGGTGAAGAACGATTCCCCCCATGACCTGAACCTTATATGGGAAGAGACCTAGGACACGTTTAGCACCCTCACGGACAACCGCAAATGCTTCATAAAGCAGTGAATCCAGTGATTCTCCATTTTGATAACGTTCTTTAAATTCAACTGTTTTTGCTTTTAGTTGGTCGTCAGTCAAAGCAGCCATTTGGTCTTCGTATTTGAAAACCTTGTCAGCCATCTTTTCCAGACGACGGATTTCTCCTTTATCATTTTCGATAATTGTTTTTAAAATATTAGCCATGTTTTTCCTTACTTTAAATTCCGAATATTTTAGAATGTTCTTTTAATTTTAGCACAATTACTGATTATTTTCAAGGAAGAATCCCCATTTTGAAAAGGAAAAAGAGGCTAGTTTCCAAGCTAACCTCTCTGATTTTTATGATACTTTAATTGCCAAAAATCGGCAAAATAGCAAATAGGATAAATAGATTTATCCAAAAAGAAAGACAACAGATAAGTCCAAAAACAAAGAGACTGACTTTCTTGGACAGCAAGGCCATCAAAATCGACAGAATTCCAAAAACTAGTAAAACTTTCTGCATGATTAAGAGATTGATAGATATTCCCAGAACTGGTTTATCCCAAGGAACAAAGAAGAAAGTAATCCAGATCAACAGAACTAAACCAATATAGACCTTGGAATAACGTGTAATAAATGATTTTAGACGTGCCATAACCCACCTCCTATAAACAAAACCCATATAACTCAATGCTTGCCACCTTTAGACTTCCCTAATTCCCGTCTCAAGCGAAACATTTTTTTGAAAAAGATATAGTCTAACCAGTCGCTGCCTAGAGATAATACTATCAAAAGCAACCAAACACCCCAAGTACTAGCATCTGATTCATGTTTCAGAACATGAGGGAAAAATAAGAATGAAAAAATTGTCATATCCAGGCTAAACAGAGCTAAAAGGGAAATATAAATCCAGTAAAAATAGTAGAAGATGGGGAAAATTTTACTGTTTCTGTCAGCATTGTCTATCCAATAGAAAAAATAAAAACAAGGAAATAAGAGTATCAAATGAAACCAATTAAACGACAGTTTCATCATCAACACCTCCTCTTTAAAATTGTTTTCTTTAGTTTCGTTCTATTAAATGTTATTACCAATATAAATCAATGCTTGCCGCCTTTAGACTTCCCTAGCTCCCGTCTCAAGCGAAACATTTTTCTGAAACAGGAATAAGTTGACCAATTCATACCAATAGCTAGCAGAATAAAAAGAAACCAAATGCCCCAAAACTTGATATCTGTCACATTTCTCAAAACGATATTGAAAAACAGAACTGAAACAACTGTCCAAGCAAGGCTAAAAAGAGAATAGAGGGGGATGTAAACCCAGTAAAAATAGTAAAATATTGGGAAAACTTACTCTCTCTATTGGCCTTTTCAATCCAGTTATCAAAATAAAAGTAAGGTGCTAAAAGTAAGAATTTAAACAAATGTTCCATCATCAACACCTCGCTTTGATAGCGTTTTCTTCACCTTCGTTCTATCAAAAAAATCTGGAAATGTCATTCCAGATTCTACTTTTTTATTTACGTTTTCTTGCGATGAGATGGATTGGAGTTCCCTCAAAGACAAAGGCCTTGCGGATTTGATTTTCCAAGAAACGCAGGTAAGAAAAGTGCATGAGTTCTTCTTCATTGACAAAGATGACAAAGGTTGGTGGTTTGGTTGCCACTTGGGTCGCATAGAAGATTTTAAGACGTTTCCCTTTGTCTGTCGGTGTTGGGTTGATGGCAATAGCATCCATAATCACATCATTCAATACAGCTGATGGAATACGTGTGTTTTGACTTTCACTGATTTGCTTGATCATCTCAGGCAGTTTGTGGAGACGTTGCTTGGTCAAGGCTGATACAAAGATAATCGGGGCGTAAGGCAAGTATTGGAACTGCTCACGGATATCTTCTTCCCAGTTTTTCATGGTATGGTTGTCTTTTTCAAGCGTGTCCCACTTATTGACTACGATAATCATCCCTTTACCAGCTTCATGGGCAAATCCTGCGATACGCTTATCGTATTCACGAATACCCTCTTCCGCATTGATAACCATCAAGACCACATCTGAGCGGTCAATCGCTCGCATAGCACGCATAACAGAGTATTTCTCGGTATTTTCATAAACCTTACCAGACTTACGCATACCAGCCGTATCAATCATGGTAAACTCTTGGCCATCTGTATCTGTAAAGTGGGTATCAATAGCGTCACGCGTTGTTCCAGCAACTGGACTGGCAATAACACGGTCTTCTCCTAAGATAGCATTGATCAAGCTTGATTTTCCAACGTTTGGACGACCAATCAGGCTAAACTTAATGACATCTGGGTTTTCTTCTTCATATTCATTTGGAAGATTTTCTACAATAGCGTCTAGCACATCCCCTGTACCGATACCATGGACAGATGAGATAGGCAATGGTTCACCCAAACCAAGAGCATAGAAATCATAGATATCATTTCGCATCTCAGGGTTGTCCACCTTGTTCACTGCTAGGATAACTGGTTTATGAGTTTTATAAAGCTTACGGGCTACGTATTCGTCCGCATCGGTAATTCCTTCCTTACCAGACACGACAAAAACGATAACATCTGCTTCTTCCATAGCAATTTCTGCCTGGTGCTTGATTTGTTCCATGAAAGGAGCATCGACATCATCGATTCCTCCTGTATCAATCATGCTAAAAGAACGATTGAGCCACTCACCCGTCGCATAGATACGGTCACGTGTCACTCCTTCGACATCTTCTACAATGGAGATTCGCTCACCAGCGATCCGATTAAATAGGGTTGATTTCCCAACATTGGGACGTCCTACAATGGCAATAGTTGGTAGGGCCATAATTTCTCACTTTCTACAATAACTTTTTCTGTTCAAGATTTTTTCTAGTTGAGCTTGGTTCAGCTTGACCAAACTGTTCGGCTAGGCGCTGACTCCAGCTTGTAGTTGCACGCGCGCCAGCATAGTCCGCCTGTACACGGTCATAAGCTTCAATCACATCAACCGTTTGCTCCTGATATTCTTCCTCAAATACCACTTGATTCAATGGCAAGCGAGGTTTAACTTCATGCTCTTCATTTGGTAGACCTAGTGCCATCCCAAAGACAGGGTAGGTGTAGTCAGGTAGGTTAAAGAGCTCTGCCACTTCTTCTGACTTGTAACGTACCAAGCCAATAATGACGCCACCATAGCCCAAACTTTCAGCTGCCAGCAGGGCATTTTGACCAGCAAGAGCAGCATCGACCGAACTAATCAAGAGACCTTCCACACCTTGGGGTTGGAATGAATCAGTTTGAAGTCGGGCTCCCTTTTCTGCTCGGTTCAAATCTCCGACAAAGAGAAGGAAAACAGCAGACTGGCGAATGGCTTCTTGAGGCACCAATTCATACAGAGCATCTTTCTTTTCTTGACTTCGTACCACAATCACAGAGTATGATTGGAAATTCTTCCAAGACGAGGCCATCTGGGCTGCTGTCAGGATTTCAGTCAAGTCTTCCTGAGGCAGTGCTTGCTCTTTAAACCTGCGCACTGAAGTGTGAGCCTTCATTAATTTGATTGTTTCTGTCATCGGCGGTTTACTCCTTCTAAACGAGTCTCCTCAGCCAAATAACGAATGCGTTCCATGACGCGTCTGGCTTCCCAGGTTTCGTCATTTCCATGCTTCCCTTTAGCGAAATGCAGCTCCAATTCTTCAAAGTTGAAGTTGGAAGTGAAAAAGGTCGGTAAATTTTCCTGCATCCGATATTGGAGAATGACTTGTAGGATTTCATCCCGCACCCAAGCTGTTGATTGCTCGGCACCAATATCATCTAAAATCAGGACTTCAGACAACTTAATCTCATCCACCAAGGTCTTGACATTGCCATCACCGATAGCATTTTTGACATCAATGACAAAGCTAGGATAGTGGAGAAGGGTTGATGAAACACCACGTTTTTCTGATAAATCATGGGCTAAGGCAGCCACCATGAAACTTTTACCCACACCAAAGTCTCCATATAAATAAAGACCTTTTCGAATAGCTGGATATTGTTCCACGAAGGCTAATAGCTTTTCAAAAACTGGCAAGCGCCCTAAATCATCCATGTCAACTTGAGCCAAACTAGCTTTCTTGAGACTGGCTGGCAGATTAATTAACTTGAGACGATTCTTAATAGCCGCTTCTTTTTCCGCTGCGATTAGTTCAGGAGTTTCTTCGTAAGAAACGTCCGCATAACCATGATTCATAACCAAAATAGGCTTGTAGCCTTTGGCAATATAATCCGTATCACCACGAAGAAACTTATCGCGCTCGGTGATGTATTGATTAAATTTGGAAATACTGCGATTCAATTCCTCTGGAGTCAAGGATTCTTGCTGGATAAAGGCCGCAACTTCAGGGTCCTTCATGATTTTCTGGACCAAATCCTGATAATGAAAACGGCTAGGTTGACGTTTGAGTACGTCTCCGACACTTTCCATCTAATCTCCTCCTTTTTCTAATCGAGCTAATAGTTCTTGTTTCTTACGTTCTAGTTCCAGACGAGTTTCCTCACTGGTTTCATTCTTATAATCTGGATTGCTCCACTTGGGTACATTGGACTTGGTAGGACTGGGATTACTGCTTTTTTGAGACTGGCTCTTTTGCCCACGTTCACGGATGCGCAAGACTGCCTCTTCTGCTGAATGAATCTTTTGATAGGCATAGTCATTGGCTACCTTCATGGCATATTTCTCATTGATATTTGCTGAATCCACCTTATTAAAGGTCAACAAGAGAATGATATTGATGACTTCGTCCAGCAAGCCCAAGCCAGCCATCTGTTGCAAGAGTTCTCTTTCAGTTTGGGTAATGGTTCCCTTGCGTGTCTGCTTGATTTCTGCCAAGAACTGCAGGGCAGTCTTACTTTTGGCTTCTTTGATAATAGTCGCTTCCTTAGGACTAAAGTCAGAGGAAACAGGTTTTTGAGCAATTTTTTCCCGCATGCGTTTGGTTGAAATGACCTTGGAAACAGCTGTTGACTTAGCCAATTGATAGGTTTCAAACCAAGTCCATTTCTTCTCCTCAGCAATAGCAAACAGATTCAAGACATCTGACTGCTCATCCGCAAAACGAAGCCCATCTCGAGACATCAGCTGACGAAAATGGTCCAAGTCAAAATCATTGGCCACTTTCTTCTTGAGAACAAGGTCTTCTTGATTTCCCAGTTCTGCCAAGTCTGGAAAGACTTGATTGAGTGAGACAGGTATTTCTTCACCCTCAGCACTTTCACCTTTCAAATCCTCCACAGCTGCATCACCAATCTTTTTCTCCAAAAGCCTGCGATAAACAGGATGTTCTAAGAAATCTTGAATTGAAAGAGGAGCATGGATAACTATCTGATAGGTATCACCCTTTTGATAGAGGGTCAAGAGATTGAAAGCAGATAGGATTTTCAAGGATTTTATCAGTCTATCCATCCCAAAGTTGAGATGATTGAGAATACTTGAAAAGAGATATTCCTTTCTGCCATTATCCCAAAAACTGATTGTATAAAGATAAAGGCTCAGTGCCTCCTGACCGATAATCGGGAGGTAGCACTGTACCAGAGATGAGGTATCTTGCGACACCCGATTATTCTTTAGATAAGAAAAACGGTCAATTGGCTTCATTTATCTTTCCTTTTTCTTTTTAGAGGACTGGGTGATTTGTTGGAGCAAGCTCTCTAACTCACTGACATCCTTAAAACTACGATAGACACTGGCAAAACGTACATAGGTAATCTCGTCCAGTTCAGCCAACTCCTCCATGACGAGTGAACCAATGTCCTCACTTTGAATTTCGTTTTCATTTCGACCACGGAGTTTCTGTTCGATACGATTGACTACCATGTTGATTTCATCACTTGACACAGGACGTTTCTGGGCTGAGCGAATAATCCCATTAAAGATTTTATCTCTGGAGAATTGTTCCCGTGTGCCATCTTTTTTAACAACAACTAAGGTTCTTTCTTCTACCCGTTCGTAGGTTGTAAAACGGTGTTGGCATTCATCGCACTCACGTCTTCTACGAATGGTGTTCCCTTCTTCAGCTTGGCGACTATCGATAACACTTGACTTGGTAGCCCCACATTTTGGACAACGCATCCTTTCCCTCCTTATCGTTTTCTTTTCATTATACCATTTTTTAAGCGATTCCCAAAACAATTCTTCTTTTTGCTTGACAAGTTTTTTGTTTTGTTGTATTATTTAATTAAGACAAAGGGATAAGAGAAAGGAGACCAAGATGTCCTGGACATTTGACAACAAAAAACCCATTTATTTACAGATTATGGAGAAAATCAAGCTTCAGATTGTCTCCCATGTACTGGAACCCAATCAACAACTTCCAACCGTGAGGGAGCTGGCGAGCGAGGCTGGTGTCAATCCCAACACCATCCAAAGAGCCTTGTCAGACCTCGAACGAGAAGGATTTGTTTACAGCAAACGGACAACTGGACGATTTGTGACTGAGGATAAGGCACTGATCGCCCAATCGCGCAAACAATTATCAGAAGAACAATTGGAACACTTCGTTTCCTCCATGACCCATTTTGGCTATGAAAAAGAAGAACTACCAGGCGTAGTCGGCGATTATATTAAAGGAGTTTAAGCCTATGTCATTACTAGCATTTGAAAATGTATCCAAATCTTATGGAGCAACCCCAGCCCTTGAAAATGTTTCTCTTGACATCCCAGCTGGAAAAATTGTCGGTCTCCTTGGCCCAAACGGCTCAGGAAAAACAACCTTGATTAAACTAATCAATGGCCTCTTACAACCAGACCAAGGACGCGTCCTTATCAACGACATGGATCCAAGCCCAGCAACCAAGGCCATCGTAGCTTATTTGCCGGATACGACCTATCTCAATGAACAAATGAAGGTCAAAGAAGCCCTAACCTACTTCAAGACCTTCTATAAAGATTTCAATCTTGAACGCGCCCATCATCTACTTGCAGACCTGGGCATTGATGAAAATAGTCGTCTCAAAAAATTATCAAAAGGGAATAAGGAAAAGGTACAACTGATTTTGGTTATGAGCCGTGATGCCCGCCTCTACGTTCTAGACGAACCCATTGGTGGAGTGGACCCAGCAGCCCGTGAGTATATCCTCAATACCATTATCAACAACTACTCCCCAACTTCTACCGTTTTGATTTCTACCCACTTGATTTCTGATATCGAGCCAATCTTGGATGAAATTGTCTTCCTCAAAGACGGAAAAGTCGTCCGTCAAGGCAATGTAGATGATATTCGCTATGAGTCAGGTGAATCCATTGACCAACTCTTCCGTCAGGAATTTAAGGCCTAAGCAAAGGAGATTATTATGTTTTGGAATTTAGTTCGCTACGAATTTAAAAATGTTAACAAGTGGTATTTAGCCCTCTACGTTGCCGTGCTAGCCCTTTCTGCCATTATCGGAATACAGACACAGACCTATAACAATCTACCTGCCAAAGAAAGTCAACTTACTATGCTACTTTTTCTAGCTACTGTCTTTAGTGGCTTGATGATTACACTGGGGATTTCAACTATTTTCTTAATTATTAAACGCTTCAAAGGTAGTGTCTATGACCGACAAGGTTATCTGACTTTGACATTGCCAGTTTCTGAACATTATATCATCTCAGCCAAACTAGTCGGTGCCTTTATCTGGTCTATTGTCAGCACTACTGTACTAGCAATCAGTGCTTTCATTGTTCTGACCCTTACGGCTCCAGATTGGTTTGCAAGTTCTGACGTGATTCCATTTATAGAAACACATCTTCCTCAACTCTCTCTTATGGGGGTATCCTTCCTACTAAATACTATTTCTGGAATCCTCTGCATCTACTTGGCTATTTCCATTGGACAGCTTTTCAATGAATACCGTACCGCACTGTCAATTGTAGCCTACATTGGTATCCAAATCGTCGTTGGCTTTATTGAACTCTTCTATCGTTCTAACCCTGGTTTCTACTTCCCATCAACCACAGGAGGAGCTGATCAGTTCCAGATGGGCATTATCATGACTATTCTGGAAGAAGTTATTCTTATAGCCATCTACTATCTAGGAACTTATCACATTTTGAAAAACAAGGTTAATTTACAATAATATCAGAGTCTAGCGACAATAACTCGCTAGGCTTTTTTATCATCTTTAACATAATGTAAATAAAATGCGTAAACAAAAAATAACGAATTTGTTATAACAAAATCTAATACACCACTAAACTAAATATATTCTTATAAATCAATTGACTAAGTATGAGAACGATATTCCAACATACTTGAGGTCTTATCAAAATTACACCCTATAACTATAATGAAGTTTTTACACAAAATTATTGACACAATTGACAATGTTTTTAATCTATATAAGCTTCTTGTATGATACAATAGAGTTATTAAAAATAAATAACTTTTAGGAGTCCCATATGAAACAAAGAAATAGATTACTATTTTTAGTCTTATTATTTTTTAGTATTTTCTTAGGAGCTTGTTCCCAAAATTCAGCTCAAACAGAAATAACAGGAAAAGGAATAGTTGAATTAATAAAGGAAAACAGAGAGAGAGTATTCTTCGTCGCTAACGCCTCTAGTGATACAATTTCAAAAGATGATAAAATAACGTATATATATTTCACGAAAAATGGCAACGTTACATCCTATGCTATTGGTAAAGAACCTGAAAAAACAAAAGATTCTAGTGAAGAACAAGTTGAAATCACGCTTAAAGACATAACAAATAAAAGTATTGATGAAATAAAAAAATTATCGGAAAAAAACTTCTATGATAAGAAAGAATTTGATATTGTTAAGGGAACTATCGAAACTGATCCTTCCGGTAATAGAACAGTTGCAGAGAAATTAGAATTTACAAATAAAGACAAGGAAAAGGCTGAATTCCTTTCAAAGTCACTTATTTATGGACAAATTTATAATCAATTCTATGCTGGCTACTCATTAGAAAAATCCTATCTTATAACAGAAATTCCTACTAAAAAGTCTTCAGTTCCTTTTGATAAAGTTGGTGGAAAAAATATTATTGAAAATAGCGGCTTGTAATCTAATAGTATCTAAAACAAACATATACATATCACTAAATTAAGTTCAAACTAACCAACTGTTAATACTTCATACATTACCCCGTAATTGCTCTCTAATCAAAAATGCATTATCTCATCAATTCAACTTTTTAGAAACGTATCACATCTCGATAAACAAGGTTAATTTTCAATAGTTTTAAAGTCTAGTGACAATAACTCGCTAGGCTTTTTTTCGCCCTTAAAACTTCCATTTTTATATGACGTATTTGATAAAAAGGAGTATAATAATTTAAAACTGATTACATGTATATCGATAAGGAGGCCAACTCTTTATGCTGAGAAGATTTGTTAGTAAGATGCACCTTGTACTTTATTTCTTTTCTATTGCCATTATTTGGCTTGAAGCGATTATCACACCAGCCCTTGTTCAGAATACTGTTGCTAGTTTTACCAATCGAGAACTAGGCCTTCTTTGAAAAGTATTAATTCTAGGAATACTTGGTAATCTCATTCTCTTACTAGGTTTGGCTAGGAAACGCTATTACTACGCTCGTTTGATTACTGATATTGACTCGGAAAATAGCAGAAAGATTAGTGACTTGCTCTTCTTCCTACCTCAAACAGTCATTGAAGTCATTCACCACTACACAGAAGAAGACTTAAAACACTATGACCAAGTCATTCACTTAAGCAAAGAAAAGTAATAGTCTATAACATACGATTTTAAAAAGCAAGGAACCCGAATTCCTTGCTTTTTATACTAAGAGCAAACTAGGAAACTAGCCGCAGGTTGCTCAAAACAGTGTTTTGAGGTTGTGGATAGAACTGACGAAGTCAGTAACCATACCTACGGCAAGGCGACATTGACGCGGTTTGAAGAGATTTTCAAAGAGTATTAACTCAATATCAAACTGGCTACAATAGGGCTGACAAAGACATAGAGAATACCGGTGACACCGATAGCCAAGCCACCCATGGCTCCTGCTACAGAGCCGTATCGAAAGGCTGTTCCCGTTCCGACTGCATGCCCTGTTCCTCCAAGGGAAAGTCCGACTGCTACCGGATCATCAATTTTCAACCACTTCAAAAGGGTCGGTCCAATCACACTGGTTAAAATCCCAGTCGCCACTACGACAACCAAAGTCACGGTCGTCAATCCTTGCAATTTTTCTGTAATCCCCACTGCCATGGCGGTTGTCACTGACTTAGGAAAGAGAGAAATGGCTAGGAAAAAGTCCATGCCAAAGATTTTGGCCACAAGGGCTGTGAAAGATGTATTGACCACTACCGCTAACAGACTACCAAAGAGAATACTCCGAGCATGGTGCTTCATCAGATGAAAACTCTTAAAAAGCGGAATCCCTAGAGCCACGGTCGATGGGACAATCAAGTTGTTCAGATAAACCCCACCTTGGTAGTAATCTTGGTAAGAAATACCGGTCACTTTTAGAAAGATGATAATGAAAACAGCTGACAAAAGCAAGGGCGTTGTCAATGGATGGGGAAAACGTCTGTAAATCAGCATTCCCACTAGATAAGCTAGGATAGACAGGGCAAGCCCAAACAGGGGATTGGAAACAAATTCACTCATTTGGCATCTCCTTTCTCATAATCTCCCTCAAATCGTCTCTTGATAAACTGAACCACTAGGGCAATAAGGATAATGTTGATGACAGCCGCAAAAAAGACAATCAAAACAATGGGCAAAAGATAGGGAGCAATTACATCAAACTTCTCCATGATTCCCACTGCTGGCGGCAAAAAGAGAATGGTCATATTGGCCAACAAGAAATTCCCCACCATGTTGACATGCCTGGTTCTCAGCCACTTAAATTGCAAGGCTAGAAAGAGAATAATCAAACCGATAATACTGCCTGGGATGGGCAAATGAAAGAAACTAGATATTCCCTCTCCGATTAGAGAAATCACAAAGAGAATCATTAATTGAACATATAATTTCATCCTATACTCCACGAAATAGACTTCTTGCATACCAGTTTACTCTTTTTTCAGAAAATTTCAAGGAAATGCATAAAGGATAATGAAAATTAGAGAAGAAAGGGGATACAGACAATTAAAGACTAGTAAAAACAGGTATGATTTAGGATAAGAGATGCCAGCGTCCTTCTTGCCAGCCTTCTTGAAAAGTAGTATAATTATTGCATGCGCAATCATCTTGTGATGTAGAAACTGTCCGTTAATGGACTTTCTTCTATTTACAACTCTAAAAAGAAAGGAGATACTATGACCTATTTGGAAAAATGGTTTGACTTCAATCGGCGTCAGAAAGAAATTGAAGGTCTCTTGGAAGAGACTATTGCCCAGCAGAGTGACCAAAGGCTGACTTTGAAAGAGTTTTACCTGCTCTACTATCTGGACTTGGCCCAAGAAAAATCTCTACGCCAGATTGACCTGCCAGATAAACTTCATCTAAGCCCGAGCGCTGTTTCTCGGATGGTGGCTCGCTTAGAAGCCAAAAATTGCGGTCTACTCAGTCGCAGGTGTTGTGATCAAGATAGACGCTCTAGCTTTATCTGCCTGACAAGTGATGGGCAAAAGACACTGGCCTCTCTACAAAAAGCTGTCGAAGAAAGCTTGGAAACAGGTTTGGATTTCTTGCTTTAAGATAATTTTAGAAAAAAAGTTGCGTGCGCAATCATTTTTCTTGACATTCTCTTTTACAAGGAGTAAAATAAAGTCATCATTAAACAAAGGAGTTTTTAAAATGATTGAAATTACCTATCTAGATGCCAGCAAGAACGAAAGAACTGTGACTTTCGAGTCTTATGAAGATTTTGATCGTTCACAACAAGCTTGCCTTATCGGCGTCGCAGACTACTACCCTGTCCAAAAATTAACTTACAACGGTCATGATTTGGACTACCATGGGACTTATGGAGATGTCTTCTTCTATCTCATGAAACAAGATTTAAGCCAATATAACTAAAAAAGGAGAAATACAATGGCAAAAGCAATTACAGATGCAACATTCGAACAAGAAACAAAAGACGGTTTGGTCTTAGTAGACTTCTGGGCAACTTGGTGTGGTCCATGTCGTATGCAAGGTCCAATCTTGGATAAATTGTCTGAAGAACTTTCAGAAGATGTCTTGAAAATCGTTAAAATGGACGTTGATGAAAATCCAAACACAGCTCGTGCTTTTGGAATCATGTCTATCCCAACTCTTCTCTTCAAAAAAGACGGCCAAGTGGTGAAACAAGTTGCTGGTGTTCACACAGCAGAACAAATCAAGGCCATCGTTGCTGAATTGAGCTAATCAAACGAGAGACCAAGTACTTTATTTGGTCTCTTTTTTCTTGCCCTTTGCCATTTTTCGAAAAATATGCTAGACTGTAGATAGAATATTACGATGTTTGGGACATGCCATCGCTAAAAAAAACCTCTACTTGGTATTTTTTAGCTCCCTCATGGGAGCTTTTTGCGTGCTCTGAACATTTCCCATTTTGGAAGGAGTACTATGAAACGTCAATCAGCCTTGGTCGTCTTTAGTGGCGGTCAAGATTCCACAACCTGCCTCTTTTGGGCCAAAGAACACTATGAAACAGTCGAAGCTGTCACCTTTGCCTACGGCCAACGCCATCATCTCGAAATTCAAGTTGCCCAAGAAATCGCTAAGGAACAGGGGATCCATCATCACATCCTCGATATGTCTCTGCTGGGGCAAATCACTGAAAATGCCTTGACCTCTGATTTGGAAATCGAGCAAAAAGAGGGAGAGGTTCCCAATACCTTCGTTGACGGTCGCAACCACCTCTTTCTGTCTTTTGCGGCTGTTCTTGCCAAACAACGAGGCATTAAAGACATCGTGACAGGTGTCTGCGAGACAGACTTCTCGGGCTACCCCGATTGTCGAGATGTCTTTGTCAAATCCCTTAATGTTACGCTCAACCTGGCCATGGATTACGACTTCGTTATCCAAACGCCTCTCATGTGGCTGGACAAGGCTGAAACTTGGGAATTAGCCGACCAACTCGGTGCCTTTGACTATGTTCGTGAAAAGACCTTGACCTGCTACAATGGGATTATCGGAAGTGGCTGTGGAGATTGCCCAGCCTGCCACCTACGTCAGCATGGTCTAGATGTTTATCTCTCGCAGAAAGGAGAAGGCTAATGTTTTTTGCACCCAAAGAAATCAAACAGGAAACTGGGGAGTCTCTTGTCTACAATCCTCACAGAACCTTGGTATCAAAAGAATTTACCTTCGATGCTGCCCACCACCTCTTTCACTACGAGGGAAAATGCAAGTCCCTGCACGGCCACACCTACCATTTGCAAATCGCTGTCAGTGGATTTTTAGATGAACGTGGCATGACCTACGATTTTGGAGACATCAAAGCAATCTACAAGAACTACTTAGAGCCCCACTTGGATCATCGCTATCTCAATGAGACTCTTCCCTATATGAACACGACTGCTGAAAATATGGTTTACTGGATTTTCCAAACCATGAATCAAGAGTTGCCAGATGAGCGTGGTCTTCGTTTGGAATACGTTCGCCTCTATGAAACTCCGACTGCCTTTGCGGAGTTTAGACGGGAGTGGTTAGATGACTAGGGAACGTGTCCTCAAACTACCAGTTCTGGAAATTTTTGGCCCTACCTTTCAAGGTGAAGGTCGTGCAATTGGTCAGAAAACCATGTTTGTCCGCACTGCTGGTTGTGACTACCACTGCGACTGGTGCGATTCTGCCTTTACTTGGGATGGTTCTGAAAAACCAACTCGCATGACAGCTGACGAGGTCATTGCTGAGTTAGATAAATTGGGGAGCTACGACTACGTTACCTTGTCTGGCGGAAATCCTGCTATCCTAGCAGCCAACATGGCTGAACTGGTCACCAAGCTCAAGGAACGTGGTGTCACCCTTGCTGTTGAGACCCAAGGCTCTCGCTGGCAAAATTGGTTAAAAGATATCGACCAAGTCACTCTGAGCCCCAAACCTCCTTCATCCAAAATGGAAGTCAACTTTGAGACCTTGGACTTTATCGTTTCCCAATTGGATCCAGACAAGGTCACCTTTAAAATCCCTGTCTTTGACGATGCCGATTTGGCCTTTGCCAAAGGAATTCAAGAACGCTACCAACCAGATGTTCTCTTCTTATCAGCAGGAAATCCTGAGCCCAAGGCTACAGGCAATATTGTCCAAGATCAACTGGACCGCCTCAAAGAACTCTGGGAACGCGTTGCTGCTGACGATAGCTGGGGCAATGTCCGCGTCCTTCCTCAACTGCATACCCTCCTCTACGATAATCAACGTGGTGTTTAAGATTAGAAAGAAAAAATCATGTCACAACAAGAAGAAATGAAAAACCTAAGCCTACTGGGCAACAAAGAAACCAACTACATTTTCGAGTATCAACCAGAAGTCCTCGAATCCTTTGACAACCGTCATGTGGAAAATGACTATTTCATCAAATTCAACTGCCCTGAATTTACCTCACTGTGCCCTATTACTGCTCAGCCAGACTTTGCGACCATTTATATTTCCTACATTCCTGACAAGCTCTGTGTCGAGTCAAAATCCCTCAAACTCTACCTCTTTAGTTACCGAAATCATGGGGATTTTCACGAAAACTGTATCAACACCATTGGTAAAGACTTGGTCAACTTGCTAAACCCTCGCTATTTAGAGGTCTGGGGGAAATTCACTCCGCGCGGTGGAATCTCAATCGACCCCTACTACAACTACGGTAAGCCTGGAACTAAGTATGAAGGCTTGGCAGAACAACGCCTCTTCCAACACGACCTTTATCCAGAGAAAATTGACAACCGTTAAACAAATAAGAAAAGCCCTGTTCCTCAAACTGAGGAGCAAGGCTTTTTGAGTTTCAATTATTCTTCTGTTCCAAGGAAGTTTTTTGCGACAAGTGCTGCAAGAATCCCACCAACGATTGGGGCAAGGATGAAAATCCATACTTGTTGAAGGGCTGCGCCACCTACCAAGACAGCTGGTGCCAAGCTACGAGCTGGGTTAACTGAAAGTCCAGTAATGTTCAATCCAACAAGGATCATGGCCATCAAGGACAAACCGATTACCAAACCAGCAATCGCGCCATTTCCTTTGCTTTCTGAAGTCACGGTCATGATAACTAGGACAAACAAGAAAGTTGCGATGACTTCAAACAAGAATCCACCAAAGACAGTAACACCGTTTGCCAAGGCATTTTCACCAAGGCTAGCAGTTGACATACCTGAGTTCGCCAAGAGGAAGAAGACAGCGCCAGAAGCGATGAAAGCTCCAACAACTTGCCCAAGGATGTAGTTTACAAGTTCTGAAGATGACAAGCGTTTGTTTACAAACATAGCAATTGAAACAGCTGGGTTCAAGTGAGCACCTGAAACAGTTCCGATTGAGTAAGCAGCGACTACGATTGCCAGACCAAAGGCAAAAGCGATTCCAAGGTGACCTAGGCCATTAAGACCATTTCCAAAAACAACAGCTCCTGTCCCAATGAACACAAGCATGAAAGTACCGATTAATTCAGCAACAAATTTTTTCATTTTCTTTCTCCTTTTTTCAAAAACTAGATACTAGTCTATCAAAAGAAGGAAAGGGTTTCAAGAAAATTGATTGGAAATTTCGTATCAGTTGCAATATTGTTTTCAAAATTTGTATATTTTTAATGTATTGCAATTAGTTATAATTCTCTATATTTGATGGTTATACTATACTGAATAAAATAGGAGTTTGTATTAATCTTTTTAAAAAGCACAAAACTCTCTATTTAATCCATTCCCCATTGTAATTGACATGATATCCATCAGGGGTAGTTGTATTGACTGCTAACGCGCCAGAACTGTAAGCATAATACCATTTCCCTGAAACAGTGAACCATCCAGTTTGCATAGAGCCTGAGCTATTCAAATAGTACCATGAGCCACTTGATTTGACCCATCCTGTTTGCATATCCCCTGAACCACTGAGATAATACCACGAACTACCTGATTGAACCCATCCAGTCTGCATCCAACCCGAGCGATCAAAATGATACCATTTTCCATTGATTAGTTCCCATCCATTAGATGTATAGGAACCATTGTTATGTCTATACCACCAACGACCAGATGATTGAATCCAACTTCCTTTGGAAGCAAGTCTTACTTTTAATGCTTCAGATACTTTGATGTATTCTTTCTTAGCATTTTCCTTTTTAACTTTTGCATTTTTTAGTTTAGCATTTGCATTTTCAAGTGCTTTTTTAGATTCCTCAAGCTTCTGTTTAGCGATCATCAAACTTTTTTTAGCTTCCTCGAGTTTTCTTGGAGCATTTTTGAGAGCAAGGACATGTTGTTTCGCCTTCAACAAATCATTTTTAGCACTGACTAATGACTGTGCCTCATTCTTACTAGCATGAGATTTATTATTGTTGATTGCTTTCAATCGATTTAATTGAGATTCTTGCTTCGAAAGTTCAGATTTAGCAAGATTTAACTTTGTTTGTTGTTTACTCAACTCAGATTTAGCAGATTTTAAAACGTTGAACTTGGACTGATTTTGTTTTGTTAAGTCTGCAAGACGTTTTTTAGTTTTATCCAGATTTTTTTGATCTGTATTCAATGTTGTTTTAGCAATTGTAAGATTTTTGTTTAGTGATGAAATTTTATCCCTCATTAAAGTTTCTTCGTTTTTTTGTTTTCGATTGAAACTATCCAGAGCCTCTTTAGCTTTTGTATAAGCTGGATTTTTAGGATGTGTGATTTCATTCCAAACATAACGGAAAGTTGTCTTCGGTAAGAATTTTACACGTTTACTGTTAAAATAAAATTCACTATGGTCTGGATCACCATCTTTATTTTCTGCTCTGGCTAAAAAATATGAACTGCTTGGATTATAATAATAGGTCTTACCATTATAAACATAGCTTCTTTTTTCAGATGGGCTAATCACTGTTGGTAATGTATCATAAACACCTTTTGCTTCACTAATGAAAGTCATTACACCATAATTTCCAAAAGTTGTTTTTTTACTTGAAGATGCTCCAAGAGCAAATCCAGTCCCTGATGCAGCAAGCAAGGGAATTCTATGGCCATAGTTAAAAGTATTTGCTTCTTTCGGAGTTGATGCGCCATATAATGATGCATTACTATAATCATTAAAGTAAGATAGAAGCTCTTTATAAGCAAGTTCTTTTTCACTCAATCGACTCTTTTCTGGAACTGAACCAGCTGTAGCATTTTCTGTTGCATCCTTAAAACCAAAATCTTGATTTTTTAGTTTTGTATCATGTGACAGTTTATCATTTGCCACCATTTCATCTGCCCTAGCTTTTCCATATTTCAAAGCCTTTTCAGTCACAGGTGGCACTGGAATATCAATGCCATTTATTCTCCGCAACTCGATTAAGTAGTTACGAACGTATTCAGAAACTTTCTTATAATCAACCACATGAGGAGTATGGATATCATCCTTAGATTTTACAACAATTGTTTCTGTTCTTTCACCACTAAAATTCACATCTTCGTTCGCAGCAACATAATTGGTCTTACCATCATTTCCTACGAAAGTTTTTTCATCAAGTGGAGGAGTTTTAGACTCACTTTCACTAACAGAATTTGATTTAATCTCATGAGAAACCGTTACGGTAAGGAACTCATCCCCAGCAGATTTTAAATTCTTTTCAAGAGTAGAACGTGTCTTATTTCCTCTTTCTATAAGCGCTTTTCGTTCTTGCCCTGCTTTTGATACTGAATTAGTTAAAGAACTTACTTTATTTTGGTTCTCTTTCACTTTCGCATCCAATTTCTCAGTTGCTTGTTGAATCTCGCGTAGTGTATTCCAATCAAAAGTTTTCTCTGCTTCTGTTACTTTATTTTGGGCTTTTTTTACATCAACTGCTCTCTGAGCAACTTGAGTTTTTGCCTTATTAACAACTGTTTCTTGTTTCTCAACACTTGCTTGGGCTTGTTTCTCATCTTTTTTTGCTTCTGACAATCTTTCTTCTGACTTCCGAACCGTTGTCTGTTTAGCAACAAGATTCTTTTCTGCATTTTTAATTTTTTCAGGACTAGCTTGTTTAGCAAATTCTTGTGCTTGTTTCAAAGCATCATCTGCTTTGTTCTTATTTGTCACAGTAGATGCATGCTCTTGTTGCATTTTATCAACAAGCTTCT
Source organism: Streptococcus mitis (assembly GCF_946188585.1). Lineage (GTDB taxonomy): Bacteria > Bacillota > Bacilli > Lactobacillales > Streptococcaceae > Streptococcus > Streptococcus mitis_DG. The sequence continues at coordinate 50,340 of NZ_CAMHVI010000004.1, read as the reverse complement.
GAGCATTTTTTTCTTCCTCAATTGTTTGATTCAGTTTTATTTCCGCATTTTTTACATCAGATTTTGAAACGTCAGCATCCTTTTTAGTTTCTGATTGGTTAACAGTTGACTTAGTCGAATGTTTATTTACAACCTCATCAGCTTGTGCATGACCATTAAAAGCAGTTACCATTGCAGTTGCAACGCCCAAACCAATCAACACTTGTTCCTTTTTCATAAAATCACCCTTTCTTAAAAATATTTACCTTATCTATACAAATCCATATTATTTATATTTTACAAATAATCTTCTCTAGCCAGAAATAGATTCAATTTTCTTTATAGCTTGCTCTCTCAATTAAGTACAATCTGATAGAAAATGAAGCAGATAACTATTAATACCAGTTCTACAGCAAGTTCAAATTTAACATCACGACCTTCAACGACATTTTTGAAAATAGCTATAGTTAAGCTAAATAGAATGACGCTTAACAAGCCCATAAACATCACTCTAGAACAACCTCTCTATCCCCTTACTCTCCCAACTGGGCACTGTAGGCGATAATCTGATCAACTGTGTCAGACAAGAATTGGATGGTATCACGGAGTGGTTTATCTGTAGAGATATCTGCTCCGATAATCATGGCTGACTCAAGCGGTGTCTTGCTACCACCTGACTTAAGGAGATTGAGCCAGTCTTCAGCTCCAGTTTCTGAGTTTTTAAGATGGAGGTAACCAGCTGTCGAGATAACTAGTCCTGCTGAGTAGGTGTAACTATACAAGCCCATATAATAGTGAGCTTGGCGCATCCAAGTCAAAGCTGCATCATCATCGATTTCAATGGCATCGCCCCAAAAATCTATCAAAACTTCCTTCATAATACTGTTGAGTTTGCTTGCTCCAAAGGTTTCCCCTTCTTCAATCAGTGTATAAACCTTACGCTGGAAGGCTGCTTCCAAGAGGTGGGTGATGAAATTATGGAAGTAGGTATCTGTCAAGCGATGAGCAAGAGCGAAACGTTTTTGACGTGGGTCGTCAGACTGCTGTTCTAAGTAATCACTTAAAAGCAATTCATTGAAAGTTGACGGTGCTTCGACATAGTAGGTCGACATGTGGGCATTGAAGTAGCTTTGGTGGTTGTCAGAAAAGATAAACTGACCAGAATGCCCAATCTCATGAATCAAGGTATAGACATCACTCAAACGACCTGTCCAGCTCATAAGGACATAAGGGTGGACACGATATGGATCCGCCGCATAACCGCCAGAATCCTTGCCACTATTAGCAGCAAAGTCCACCCAGCGCTCTTCTTGATAGCGAGCAACTTCCTGACAATATTCCTGCCCCAAAGGTTCTACCGACTTCATGACCAAATCATAGGCGTCGTCAATAGTCACTTGAGGATTAAGAGCGCTATCCAAGTCCAATTTCCAGTCTGCAAAAGTCATCTTTTCAAGACCATTTACCTTAGCAACATGCTTGAGGTATCTCTGAGCGACTGGCGAAAATTCCTGCATAATGAGGTCAATCTGGCGATCAAACATGGCACGGTCCACTTCTTGCTCAGCCAAAAGATAATCAAAGACAGAGTCGTAACCCTTCATATCTGCCAATAATTTTTCAGACTTAACTTGGGCTAAATAGGCTGCAGCAGCCGTATTTTGGTGCTTACGAAGTCCTTCTGAGAAGGAACGGAAAGATTTCTCACGAACCTCAGCGTCCTCGTGATTTTGGTAGAAGTTTTCATAGGTAACAAAGCTGTTTTTGTAGGTTTTGCCATTGACTTCAAAGTCAGAAATTTCAAAGTCCCCAGCTCGCATCTTAGTATAAATATCCTGCGGACTGTAGAAAACCTCGCCTAGATTGGTCAAGGCCTTCTCCACATCTGCTCCTAGGTAGTGTGCTTTTTTGATTTTAGCCTGACGAATGGCTGCCGTCAAATGTGGCAATTCACCCAAACGCTCCAAGACTTCCTCGTCTGCTGCCACCAAGGCATCGTCAAAGAAGGTCAAGGCTACACTGGCATCTGTTTCAAATTCCATGCCAGCTTGGGCAATGTTAGCAAATTCTTCATTGCTATAGTCTGTCGTCTGAGGCATAAAACCATAGTTACCAATATGGCTCATCTGAATGTAGATTTGTTCCAATTCTGCAAAGGCCTTCTCAAAATCCTCAAAAGTGTGAAGATTGCCCTTGTAATCACGGCTAAATTGATTGATGTCTTCGCGAGCTTTCTCGATTGCACGCAAGAAATCCTCACGGTCTTGGTATAGGGCTGTTAAATCCCAAAGTTCCTTCTCTGGAAATTCTGAACGGTGTTTTTGTTCCATTTTCTTCCTCTTATTTCTCTAATTCTAATAAAACACTAAGGGCTGATAAGGCGTAAAGTGGTGCTGTTTCTGCTCGCAAGATGCGAGGACCAAGTCCCGCCAATACTGCTCCTTTAGCTTCAAAACTCTCGATTTCTGCAGGTGAGAGACCACCTTCTGGACCAAAGATAAAGAGCAGTTTAGCTCCTTTTTCAAGACCAGTGACTGCTTGTAAGAGAGCAGCGGATTCTCCTTCTTTAGCTGACTCTTCATAGGCTACTACGATAGAGTCAAACTGGTCAAGTTGGGCTAGAAAATCGGCTTTCTTCTCAAACAGCTTGATGCTTGGAACGAAGTTACGTTTGCTTTGTTCTGCCGCTCCAAGGGCAATTTTTTCTAGTTTTTCAACCTTTTTACCCAATTTCTTGCCATCCCACTTAGCAACTGACCAGTCTGCCGGAAAGGCCCAAATCTGGCTGGCACCTAGTTCGGTCACTTTTTGAGTGATAAACTCCAGCTTGTCTCCCTTAGGAAAGCCAGATGCTATGGTCACTTGAACGGGCAGTTCCACATTGTCATCTAGTTCTTCTACCAATTCAAACTGACGAGCTTCCACATCCAGCACGCGCGCCAAGCGCTTGATGCCATCCTCAAAGACTAAGGTCACCTCGTCATCTTCTTTCAAGCGCATAACCTGAAACATGTGCTTGCTGGTTTCCTTGTCCTCGATGGTAACAGGAGAGATAGCACTGCCTTTGACAAAATACTGTTGCATGCTAGCCTCCAATCACACCTGAAATATCCTTGGTTTTCTTAAAGACACAAGCATTCCATTCTCCTTGAATCATGTGGGTTTCAAGGAAAAATCCAGCTGACTCAGCCGACTCGCGCACCATGTCCCACTTGTCCTTGATAATGCCACTCATGATGAGGTAGCCCTCATCCTTGACCAAACGATAGGCATCCTCCGTCAGATGAATGAGAATATCCGCTAAGATATTAGCCACAATCACATCTGCCTCAATCTCCACACCCTTAAGCAAATCTCCAGCAGCAACATGAATATTCTCCATGCCAGGGTTGAGCTCAATATTTTCCTGAGCCACACGAACTGCCACATCATCTAGGTCGTAGGCAAAGATTTCCTTGGCACCAAGAAGCGAGCTAGCAATAGAAAGGACACCTGATCCAGTCCCCACATCTAGCACTGTCTCGCCACCACGAAGGACCTGCTCCAAGGCAAAAAGGCTCATCTTAGTAGTTGGATGCGTCCCAGTTCCAAAGGCCATACCAGGATCCAGCTTGATAATCTTTTCTCCAGCAGTCGCCTCATAGTCTGTCCAAGACGGCACGATGGTCAAGTCATGGGTAATACGAGCTGGTTCGTAGTATTTCTTCCAGTTGTCTGCCCAGTCTTCCTCAGCCAAGGCAGTCGTGCCCATCTTGACCTCACCCAGATCCATAAAGTCTGCCAATTCTACCAGACGATTCTTCAAATCCGCCTCAACAACTGCCACATCAACCGTATCAGGGTAATAGGCTGTCACTACGATTTCTTCTTGCTGCTCAACCTCTGGGAAAATCTCGCCGAAACGGTCCACATTTCCCACATAGTCCATACTGTCTTCGATTGCAACGCCTTGAGCACCTAACTCAATCAAGAGATTAGATACCAACTCCTCTCCCTCACGCTTCACTGTAACTTTTAACTCTTGCCATGTTTCCATTATGTATTTTCCTTATTCTTCTTAAATTCTTCAATCACATCTGTATAGTGTTCTTTCATTGCACTATGAATCTGCTGTTTAAAAATACCAAACATAAGATAATAAACAAATAGAACAATTCCTGCTAACAGTATCAATAATAAAAAATATACTGAAAGAGGCAGTACGAGACCTCCATCACTCAGTAAGGGTATAACAAGCATTAATCCCCAAATAACAGCCGTAGAAATCCCAGCTACTTTCGTACCTCTTTCTCTCATCTTCTTTAACTTTAAATATTCTATATAAATGAATGTAGCTTCCTCTCTAGAATATTGTCCAGTTTCTAGCTTACGCTTAACTTCTTTATTCAACGTGGTTGTTGCAATCGCAAAAATCATTCTTTTCCTCCAAATAATTTCTCACTCTATCTTGTAACTGAGGTACAACTTGACTGAAACTAAGAAATTCCTCCACATTCATCAGCTGATAGCCCTGTCCTTCATCTCCAAATACGATACTGTCAAACTGATCCTGTGTCAACTTCCCAACTAGAAAAACGGATTGCTTATCTGCAAAAAGCATACTCGGATAAACCTTACTCCCAATCAGACAATCCTCAGTCAGATGAATTCCCAGTTCTTCATAAACTTCACGCACTACGCACTCAAAAGGACTTTCATCGCCTTCACGTCCACCACCGGGCAACTCCCACATATTGGGCCAGGGAATGCTTGCCTTATCATCGCGTAAGATAGTCAAGAGCTTATCCCCACAAAACAAAGCAATCTTGCAGCCTGTGAAATCAGAAATTTCTAGTTCCATGTCAAACTCCTAGTATCTCGGATACGGATAAAACTCCCCTTCTTCCAAGCCAACTTTTCCTTCTTCAAAGACTTCTTGGTTCCATTCCATGACAAATTCCTCTGCTTCTGGGTCTTCCAAAAAGTCCATAAGAGCATCTAGTCCAACCTCGGCAGTATCTTTAAGGAAAAGAGCAAAATATGCTAAAAATTCACGAGAAAATCCTTTTTTAGGTAGGTAAGGAATGACCGTCAAATAGTCTTCTGCATTGACTGTTGATTTAGCAGGATTGTAGAAAAGAACTGCTTCTTCAAAGAGAATGTCATCTGACGAAACCTCTCCGTCCTCATCCACCATCTCCACACCTGCAGCATTTTGCGCTTCTAACAAAAAACTCACTTCAACCGCGTGGTTGCGCTTGTCCCAACTAATCTCAAAGTCAAAGGGAAAATTCTTCTCCAACTCTTCCTCTAAAACATCTAAAAATCCGTATGTTGCCATTTTGTCCTCTTTCTATGCGACTCTTAAATCGCCCCGATTGCTCGGAAATATGCTAAAATAGATACTACCATCTTACCACATATACATCAGAAAATCCACGTTAGAAAGGACTGCTATGCCAGACAATCTCGCGCTTCGCATGCGCCCTAAAACCATCGACCAGGTCATCGGTCAGGAACATCTGGTCGGACACGGAAAAATCATTCGTCGCATGGTGGAGGCCAACCGCCTGTCCTCCATGATTCTCTATGGCCCTCCGGGAATCGGCAAGACCAGTATTGCCTCTGCCATCGCAGGGACGACCAAGTATGCCTTTCGAACTTTCAATGCGACAGTTGATAGTAAAAAGCGACTGCAAGAAATTGCGGAAGAGGCGAAATTCTCTGGTGGTCTCGTCCTATTACTAGACGAGATTCATAGACTAGATAAAACCAAGCAAGACTTCCTCTTGCCTCTCTTGGAAAGTGGTCTGATCATCATGATTGGCGCTACGACTGAAAATCCCTTCTTTTCTGTCACTCCTGCCATCCGTAGCCGAGTTCAAATTTTTGAGTTAGAACCTCTGTCTAACCAAGACGTCAAAGAGGCCCTGCAGATAGCTCTAAGTAACCCTGAGCGTGGTTTTGATTTCCCAGTAGAACTAGATGAGGATGCGCTGGATTTCATCGCAACTTCTACAAACGGAGACCTGCGTTCTGCCTTCAACTCACTGGACTTGGCTGTTCTTTCTACCCCTGAGAATGATGAGGGCATTCGCCATATTACTCTAGACATCATGGAAAATAGTCTTCAGAGAAGCTACATTACTATGGATAAGGATGGGGATGGGCACTATGATGTTCTCTCAGCCCTGCAAAAGTCTATCCGTGGCTCAGATGTTGATGCCAGTCTTCACTATGCTGCCCGCTTGATTGAGGCTGGTGATTTGCCAAGTCTCGCGCGTCGCTTGACTGTTATCGCCTATGAAGATATCGGTTTGGCCAATCCTGAAGCCCAGATTCACACCGTGACTGCTCTGGATGCTGCACAAAGGATTGGTTTCCCAGAAGCCCGCATTCTCATTGCCAATGTCGTGATTGATTTGGCCCTTTCTCCAAAATCCAACTCAGCATACGTGGCTATGGACAAGGCACTTGCTGACCTCAAAACATCAGGGCACTTGCCTATTCCGCGACACCTGCGTGATGGGCACTACAGTGGAAGCAAGGAACTGGGGAATGCCCAAGACTATCTCTATCCACACAACTATCCTGGAAATTGGGTCAAGCAAGACTATCTGCCAGAAAAAATTCGCAATCATCACTATTTCCAAGCAGAAGATACTGGTAAATATGAACGGGCTTTGGCTCAAAGAAAGGAAGCTATCGACCGTTTGCGAAAAATCTGAAATCCTTTTCAAAAAATTGCACTTTCCTCTTGATTTTTTTTGAAAAAGTGGTATTATATAAACATAGAAACGCTGTGGTGTACGACTTCACACTTAAGTGTTGACCGACTATTTTTTGTATTATTAGGGAAACAAAAGTCTTCTAACAGCATGTAGGCCGTCTCACACGGAAACAGCTTCAGTTAGAGCGAGTTGCCCACCTGCTTAATTGCGCGGGTTCAATACAAACCGTGAAGTTTCGGCACCAATACAGCTTTTTTCTTTGCCTCCTTAGCTCAGCTGGCAGAGCAGCGGACTCTTAATCCGTGGGTCACAGGTTCGATCCCTGTAGGGGGCATCTAAATACAACAGGAAAAAGCCTTGTAAATCAAGGCTTTTTTTGCTTGTCTATAACTGATTTACCCCATCATTTGTCCCACATTTTAAATCTATCTTTTCTTTTTGAATCAAATTACATCTTTACAAATAGTGTAAAGCCAGTTACTTTTGCTTTGATTCCATACAATATTTTCATGTAGAGAAGACAAATTTTATCTTCTCTTTTTATTTTCAAAATAATAAAAACTGATTTTCTTTTCATAAATCAGACTGAAACTTCCAAATTTTCCATTTTGTTTATTGATATTTCCTCTAAAAAGGTGTATAATATTTTTATTATCAAACTATACTATACTATATAGGGGGTATTGAAATGAAATTTTCTAATCGTTTACTGCTATTCCTTGCAGGAGTTGTTTTTGTCCTTTTAGGACTTTTCCTATTTACAAACCCAGTAGCTAATCTTGTTGTTTACAGCTGGTGGATTGCATTTGGTTTACTGGTTGCTTCTATAGCAGCTATTTTAGGCTATTTCTCTGTACCAAAAGAGCTTCGCTCACCAGCTCATCTTTTCCAAGGGATTGTTAATCTTCTCTTAGCTCTTTACCTCGTTGCCTATGGCTTTGTGACGCTGCCAGTTGTCATTCCAACTATTTTAGGAATTTGGTTAATTGTAGAAGCCATTATAGCTTTCTTTAAAGGCAATCGTCTGGGATTGATTTTCCCTATTATTGGCAACCATATCATGTGGATAGCGTTGCTTGCATTTTTACTAGGTCTAGTGATTTTGTTCAATCCAGTAGCTACAAGTGTCTTTGTCGTTTATGTCGTTGCCTTTGCATTTTTAATTGTTGGTTTCACCTATATCCTTGATGCCTTTCGTAAATAATCTAGCTGCCATTTTGGGCATATTAAAATAGCTGGGAAGTTACATTCTCAGCTTTTTCTGTTGCCTCCTTAGCTCAGTTGGTAGAGCAGTAGACTCTTAAGCTATGGGGCGCAGGTTCGAGCCCTGCAGGGGGCACATCTAAATCAACAGAAATAAGCCTTGAAACCAAGGCTTTTTTTAACGTCTAATAGCTTTTTGTAGAAAAGTATTTAAAAATAAAAGAGAAGAGAATCTCTCACTCTCTTCTCAGTATATCTTATTAAATTTAGTTTTTCTTAATCTAGCTGATTTTCCTTTGCAACGACAAATTCCTTAACCAATCGATAGATAACAGCAGATATCGGTGTAAAGAATATCATCCCAAGTAAGCCAAAGAGATTGCCTCCAATACTAGCAGCCGCAAGCGTGAAAATAGCTGGCAAACCAATAGACTGACCTACAACTCTAGGATAAATAAGGTTTCCTTCAATCAGCTGTATGATTTGATATAGAAGAAGAGAAAGTAAGGCTTGATTAGGACTCACTGTGAAGATAAAAATCGCTCCCACAACACAAGCAATCATAGGCCCTACATAAGGAATGAACGATAGCACTCCTGCAAAGATACCTGTCATTACTCCATAGGGTATCCCAAACACGCTGTAAACAACCGCTATCATAACTCCTATGATAACTGCTTCAATCAGCTGACTCATCAAAAATTGGTCATAAGTCTCTAGTGCTACTTGTCCAATGTAAGTCAACTTTATCACCACCTTCTCTGGAAGAAAAACTTTTAGAAGTCGACTCGTCATCGCTGCCAGATGTTCCTTACTGGATAAAAATAAAAAGGTGAAGACTATAATCAAAAAGGCATTCATCAAACTTGAAAAAATATTGCCGATATTACTAGTCAGACCGGATAAGAAGGTTATCAAAGCTTGACTAATAGAGCTAGACTGTCCCTGAATTCCTGATACGATAGTTGACAGCATGTCTTTGGTTACAAATTCCGAGCTGTCTAGCAATTTCCCAAGTTGAGTAAGGACTGTTGAAAGGACTGTTCCCAGCTGACTAATAGTCTGGGCTAGGGTTGGCAGCACCAAAACCAAAAGAGCAATCACGATTAAGATAAGAGCTAGGAAAACAAGTACCATGGCAATCGGACGACGCAACTCTGCCTTTACCTTCAATTTAACTAAGTACTGTTCAATTTTTTTCATAGGAACATTAAGCACAAAAGCAATAACAGCACCATAAATCAAGGTTGATATTACATCAAAGAGAGAGATTGCTCCTGATATAAAGCTCGATGCATTCAGAATTACAAGAGCAACCAGCCCTATAAAAAGTATTAACGGGGTGTATTTTTTTACTAAGTTCATAAATTCTCCTTAATAAACATGTTTAGATACGACTATACTATTTGGTTTTTCAAACTCTCGATTAAGGTAGGCTTGGTAAGTTCCTGGAGCGATAAATCCTTTGGGTGAGAGGATATCGGTGCCAGCCTGACCGACTATGGTATCAGCCAAGAGCACACAGTTTGTAGATAAGACAAAGTAGGATTTAAACTTAGATTTGATAAATTTATAAAGTTCCCCATCTGTCTCATGTCTGATTTTATAAGCGTAGGTGTAGTCTTCCTTACCATCACCTGTCATGATTTTATCTGCACTTGGCTCCCATGGAATCGTCAGTTGTTTCAATTCAGCCAACTTTTTCTGAACTGCTTTTTCCATTTCAGGCGTCAAATCTATCCCATAACCAAAAAGCGTTTTTTGACTCTCACGTTTACATAGGTCAATGTACTTGTCACGATCACAGAAATATAAGACACCATCTCCTACCATGCCAAATAAGGTCTCAGAAGACGGATCATAGTTGCCATAAGAAATAACACGGCCTTGATAGCAGATATCCACATGACCAATTGCCGAAAACAGAGAGGTCTCAGCTGTATGAACAAAAATTTCAAGCTCCGCTGTCTTACCAGACTTCACTATTCCAAGATGGATATCTTCTTCCTCATCAGCATTTTCCAGCATAAATTTGTTAACTTTTGCTAAAGTTCTTGCAGGGATGAGAGCGGCTAGGACAATAGGTAAGCTAATTCTAATACGACGTTTGAGATGGTTTTTCCCAATTTCCTCCTCAAACAAGAAACCATCACGGATATTGGACACACCATAAAGGAAAAAATAAGCCCCTAATACAAAGAGTTGAAAGACAGAATTTCCTGTAGAGGACAAAAGACTAGTCCCACCAAGAAAAACTAGTACGAGTCCATCTAGTAAGAGACGAAAACGAGGTCGAATTTTGTTTTTGCGGTAGAGAACATAGGTGACAAGGTTAATACTAGCATGAAAAATCTGATAAACTCCAATCACAAGAGCCAAAATATAAATCGGCACATCCGTCGCAAGATTGGAGCCAAGCAAATATCCCAGCACTAACAATTTAACCAGTGCAACTCCCAAGGTGTCCGTTGACTGACTTTTTTTGAAAATACGTAATACTAAATCTAAGACCGTTGCTATCCAAGCTAAAAACAGAACCAGTCGAATAACCTTTACTGGCAACCAAGTCCCCGTGACCATCAAGATGAGACCTAGCAGAACAAACAAGAACCCCTGAGCAAGTAATTTCTTACCTGTCAGACCTAAAGATAGAATTTTCGCCATATAAAAACCTTTCAACAATAAAAATTAAACACTCCGATTAAACTGACTAGTAAATAGCCAACACTACAAACAGCCTGTGCCAGCAACATATGGTGACTAGAAATGACTGTAGTAATGTCACCATCTTGTCTTATGCACTTCTAAAATTTGTTATATTGATTAGAAACCAGAGCTTATAAAAACTAGCTAAACTCGAGAGATAGACACAATTGCGACGAAAAAATGTATAACCAATTCAACTTGTTAAGGTAAGAAAGCATTATTTCCAATCTATTAATTATTCATCTATTACCTATTATGACACAATATTCCCTATAGTTCAACTTTTTACTTGTTTTTATATTACACGGACTAAAAAGTTTTCAACAGTTGATTGCATGTGTTTTAATAAGTTTTAACCTTTCTTGGTTAGATAAAAAAAGAACCATACAGTTTAGAATCTGTATGGTTTTTGCCCCACTTTTGTCCCATTTTTAAATCATGACATTGAAAATACCTAAAATCACTTATATTTCAATATTTTTAATTGCTCTCAATATGAAAGTCCTTTCCAAATCCCTGTAGGGGGCATCTAAATACAACAGGAAAAAGCCTTGGAATCAAGGCTTTTTTGTGTAGTCTTAGCACTAAAAAACGATAGAAAAAACACCCCTTCTGAACTGCACCCCAAAAGTTAGACAGAAAAAACCTAACTTTTGTGGCGCAGTTCATTCGCGTCACATGAAGTTATTTAAGCATCTCTTTTTTTTTATTACCATTTTCTGTTATAATAAATTGTACTTCTAAAATAGAAAGGTCTTAAGATGACAACTCTTATTAAACATAAACGTGTAGAATTTTCAGAACTTTTTTATGACTTAGTTTTTGTTTTTGCAATTTCAAAAGTAACTACTTTAATTGACCATCTTCATAACGGTATTTTGACTTGGAATTCTTTCCTTGATTTTCTCATTGCTACTTTGTTTCTCATCGATTCCTGGATGATTCAAACCGATTATACCAATCGCTATGGAAAGAACTCTTTATTTAACATAGTAATCATGTTTATCAAAATGGGAATTTTACTCTTTATAGCCAATATGATTGGACCTGATTGGCAACAATATTTTCATTATCTCTGTTGGGCTATTGGTACATTAACCCTTACCTTATTTTTTCAATATTTGGTTGAATTTTTTAGAAAATCAACCGATGATGCTAATCGGGAAAGTATCAAAGGTTTTCTATGGATAACAGGTCTAGGAAGTTTAGGATTCTATCTAGCAGCTCTTCTTCCTATTTACCTTAGAGTCTATATCTTATTTGCTAGTATTCTGCTAACATTTATTATGCCAAGTATCTTGCTTAATAAAGATAAGCATTACCAGGTAAATCTCCCCCATTTAATCGAGCGCATCTCCCTTCTTGTCATTATTATGTTTGGAGAGATGATTACGGAGCTAGCTAACTTCTTTACAATCGAGAATTTCTCGATTTATTCGGTTCTTTATTTCATTATTATGATTTCTCTGTTCTTGTTTTATTTTGGTCAATTCGACCATGCTATTGATGAAAAATCTAATCAAAAGGGACTATTTCTAATTTACAGTCACTATCCTATTTTCATTGGACTTCTTATGATGACCGTTTCGATGAGTTTTCTTCTGAATCCTGAAGCTAATCGTCTCTTTGCAACCAGCTTCTCTTATATCGGATTTGGCCTCTTTCAAGCTGCTGTCCTAGTAAATGGGCCCCATAACAAACACTATCTTCGCTATTCGAAAAGTTACTACTGTGTCCAAGCGACACTCTATCTGACTGCCTTGATTCTCTCTTTAATCTTTGCTTCTAATCCTATAATAGTAGTGAGTATAACAACCATTTTAGCTCTAGCTATAGCCATTCATTTTATTTATTTTTATGTGACACAGAATAAAAAATATTCCAAATCTAACTGGGGGTTCTTTTAATGAGTTTATAAGATTAAAAAGCTTTGGGAACCAAGGCTTTTTTTTCATTAATTTGTTTTTCCATTTTATCCTCCAATTTGATCTCGCACTGACATTTATTTATAACAAAACTATATATCTAGAATAGCATAATCATTAGGTATTATAGGTTTTCAAACCAAATACGAGTCATTCGTTTTTGCCCCATTTTTAAATCCTGACATTGAAAACACCTAAAAGTATTTCCCTAAAATCAGCTATATTTCAACATTTTTGTTTATTTTCAATATGAAAAGTTCTTACAAATCCATGTAGGGGGCATCTACATACAACAGGAAAAGCCTTGGAATCAAGGTTTTTTTCGTATCTTCTACAAAAAAAGCAAGAGTTTTAGAGGACTATGACTCTAGATGTACATTTTACTTAAATGACTGAAGGTCTTTTCTTAATAAAAACACCCCAAAAATTAGATTTTTTCTGTCTAACTTTTGAGGTACAGTTCAAAACGCGAAATAGCATTTTTTATTTTAGGTTACTAATCTAATCGAATAAACATCATGGCATTTAACAAAGATATGAGTGAGACCGTGTTTATATTATTTGAATAGATCAGTCTCTTATTCTCAATCGGCGGAATAATAAAATTAGAAATGATGATATCATAAGGCGATTCTTCTAAAGATTCCTTTGATAATTCTAATTCAGTCCAAACTTCAAGTTCAAAATTGTTGCTGCAATAATAAGAAAGTGTCTCTGCAACGGATTTTGCATGATACTGATCAAAATTACTCATAACCAGAACCTTCAGCTTTGGCTGATTTTGTAGTAGATTAAGCACCAAATGTTTGGTATGAGTGATGAAGGTATAAGATAGATGATTTACCATCATTGAACTAGAACAAACTTCAAGAGTCTCTAAATAATGAGAAAGCTCTTTTTTTACATCTGAAACAAATTTAGGGAAAATATTTTGAAAATTCCTGATTGTATTCCCTTTTTGATCAAATAAAATAAACTCAGTGGACAACTCCTGACGATACAGATGTGCAGTATTATGCAGATGCCAAATCAGATTATCCTTATTCTCAATCTCAATCTGATACTTGACTGAAATCTGATCAATAAAATCACTCAATAGATGGTAAGATTTTTCAACATAGCTATCCTTTTTTACGCTTTTCATAAAGAGACTTTCATCTATGAAAAACATTTTTTGAAAGTAAGACACAAATAATTGGCAAACAACTTCTTCATCTAAAGAGATATTGTATTCTGATTCAAAACTCTGAGCAACACCTTCTATTCCTTCTGCCTGCATTAAAAAATCCAAACTTTGGTCGTTAAAAGAATCTTTCTCTGTTTCCATAAAATGACCAAACTTTATTCGATATAGATTAGTAACCAGGAACAACTTTAGCATTCTATGCGTTGATAAATTTATTGGAAAGCTTGTTTCCTTATAAACCAATTCTAACAATTGAGATAGGGGCTCTGATGAAAAATTTTCAAATGGCCATTCTAGGAAATAATATTTTTCTGAAAAATATTGTGCAAAAAAGTAACGAATGTCTCTCTCATTTCCAATGATTTGAACAGGGGTCAGACTAATTTCAAATTGAAATTGCTTTTTAATCACTTTATTGATTTGGCTAATAATACGATAGAGCGAAGATGAACTGATATAAAATTCTTTACAAATACTCTCAGCTTGACAACCTTCATTAAAGAAGATGTATTCTAAAATCGAAAAATGAGTTGAATGCTTAAAGAAATGATGGTAAACCATTTCAATATCACTATCATCGGTATTAATAATGCGTATACCATTAGTAGAAGAATGAAAAATCAAGTCAGGAAAAGCAGATTTAACATGGGATAGATCATCTTTGACTGCACGTTCTGTACAATTTAATAACTCTGCTAGTTCAGAACGATGAAACCAACGTTTATGTTCAAATAATAATTCTAATAATTCTAATTGCCTATGACTTTTTTTAGATAATAAATCTCTCATGAATGTCTTTCTCTCTTTATAAATTATCGGATTAAACCTCTTGCAATTATACCACAAAGAATAGGTATAACATGCTGTAACGACTTTTACTAAGATCCTTTATTTCGTATAATAACACTACGGAGGCAATATATAAACAATTTTCTTATTTTACTGTCTATTGAGGGCGTAAATACAGAATCAAATTCAAGTCGAAAGATTATATTTTTAATTTTAAAAATTATATAATAGCAACAATCAAAGAATTTGATTTTTTTATATTAAAATTACATAATAATCAAAATAATTGATTATTTTATATCAAAATTATATAATAGCAATAATCAAAGGAATTGATTTATTTTTTGATATTAAAATAAAAAAGGAGGGTAAGCAATATTGTGGTCAATCATTGCTGGAGGTCTTATTGGACTTGTAGCAGGTAGAATCACTAAAAAAGGTATTTCTATGGGAATCGTCGCAAATGTATTCGCTGGTTTAGTCGGGTCATCTGTAGGACAATCCCTTTTAGGTAGTTGGGGCCCATCCATCGCTGGAATGGCTTTGATCCCATCTATTGCAGGAGCAGCAATTGTTGTTACTGTAGTATCATTCTTTACAGGTAAAAAATAATTACTTGTAGTAATAAACTATTTTTAAATAGATTAGACGGGTAAAAATAGTTTAAATGTTAAATCGAAAGGATTGTATATGTCAAAAGCAAAGAAAATATGTTTCATTATTTTCTGTATTTTAATCTTGACAATTTTCCTTCCTGTTTTGATAGATTATCATCAAGTTAGTGATCTAGGCATTCAGCTATTTAGCTGGAGACAGAATCATTTCGTTGAATTTTATCTCTCTAGATATATATTCTGGGGGATAGTGGCTCTATCAACTTTAGTTTTGTTATCGATGTTAGTTGTATTGTTTTATCCTAAACGTTATTTGGAAATTCAACTTGAAACTAAAAACGATACATTGAAATTAAAGAATTCAGCAATCGAAGGTTTTGTTAGAAGTTTGGTGAGTGATCATGGATTGATCAAGAACCCAACTGTTCATGTAAATTTACGAAAAAATAAATGTTTCGTTCATGTAGAAGGTAAAATTCTTCCTTCGGACAACATCGCTGACAGATGCCAACTAATTCAAAATGAAATAACTAATGGATTGAAGCAGTTTTTTGGTATTGAGCGTCAGGTTAAACTAGAAGTTCTAGTAAAAGACTACCAGCCTAAACCAAAACCTCAAAACAAAAAGACTGTTAGTCGTGTGAAGTAAGGAAGTAAAAAATGGAATGGCTTAAACAATATCGATATCCAATAATCGCAGGTCTCATAGGCGTATTTCTCGCTTGTTTGATTATCTCCTTTGGCTTCTTCAAAACAATATTTGTATTGATTTTAGGAGCACTGGGAGTTGCAGCTGGATTATATATCGAAAAAAACTATATAGATAAATAAAAATTACTAATTTAATTAAAGGAGTTTCATATGTCAAACGAAAAAAACATTAACACTAACGTAGAAAAGAAAGATGCTACTGCTGTAGCTCACGAAATCAAAGGGGAACTTACTTACGAAGATAAAGTTATCCAAAAAATCATTGGTCTGTCACTAGAAAACGTTTCAGGTCTTTTGGGAATCGACGGTGGTTTCTTCTCAAATCTTAAAGAAAAAATCGTTAACAGCGATGACGTAACAAGTGGTGTTAACGTAGAAGTTGGTAAAACACAAGTTGCAGTTGACTTAAACATTATTGCTGAGTACCAAAAAAATGTTCCAGCTTTATATTCAGAAATCAGAGA
Organism: Streptococcus mitis; assembly: GCF_946188585.1. Lineage (GTDB taxonomy): Bacteria > Bacillota > Bacilli > Lactobacillales > Streptococcaceae > Streptococcus > Streptococcus mitis_DG. The sequence continues at coordinate 34,053 of NZ_CAMHVI010000004.1, read as the reverse complement.
AATCGTATCTTCAGAAGTTGCTAAAATGACTGACTTGGAAGTTGTTGAAATCAACGTAAACGTTGTCGACATCAAAACTAAAGAACAACATGAAGCAGACTCAGTAAGCCTTCAAGATCGCGTATCTGACGTTGCTGAATCAACAGGAGAATTCGCTTCAGAACAATTCGAAAAAGCTAAATCTGGTCTTGGATCTGGTTTCTCAACTGTTCAAGAAAAAGTTAGCGAAGGTGTAGAAGCTGTTAAAGGTGCAGCAACTGGTGTAGTATCTCACGAAAAAACTCGTGTAAACTAAGATAAAATAAATATAACAGGAGAAATTATCATGTCAGTAGAAGAAAAATTAAATCAAGCTAAAGGTTCTATTAAAGAAGGTGTTGGGAAAGTCATCGGTGATGAAAAAATGGAAAAAGAAGGAGCAGCTGAAAAAGTTGTTTCTAAAGTAAAAGAAGTTGCTGAAGATGCCAAAGACGCTGTAGAAGGTGCTGTAGAAGGTATCAAAAACATGTTGAGTGGCGACAATAAATAAGGCTAAAAGTTACTTTATCTCTTTAGTAACATTAGTCAAAAGAGTCTGAGTCAAGATGATTCTCAGAAAACAAAAAGCTAGAGATTTCCAATTGCGGAACTCTAGCTTTTTAATTTCACCTCTTTCTCTTATTATATTTCAGCAGGTTGTTGACCGTGAGTACGAATCCCATGTCAATTCTCACTTTACGCTTACCTCTCAGATGACATCTCTTATAACCAAACAAACCTTTATCTGCCCAAAGACAGATTTCATATCAATCTTACGTTTAGCGAAAATTTGTCTACCATTGGAAGATAAAAGTGCCTGATATTCTTTAGTTTTTAAACACTGGTAACGTTCATTCATATACAGTCTCTTTTGAGGGGCTGATTCAGGTTCATCATCGCAGTCAAGATTGATTTCAAGGATTTTTACTTTCTATCTCCCCTTTTTCATAATGTATTTTCGTACAGGTTCTTCAACTATTTGAACGATTTCAAATCCTTCTTTTTGGTAAAGGTGCTTGGCTGCTTGATTTGCCTCGAAGACATTTAGAGAAATACTATCTATATCTCCATTTTCAAATACCAAACTAACAAATTTCCTTAAAGCCTGGCTACCTAAGCCTTGCCCCTGTTTCTGAGGATTGATAAAAAATCTTCCAATATGAAGATTACTGTCTTCTAGCCTGATTTTCTGGATAAGCCCCACAAACTCTGGTCCATCAAAGATAGAAAAGATTCCTTCCAAATCTTGCAAGATCTGAATTGTCAAGGGGAAAGGAATCTTTGGTCCCATCCATTGTTCTTGAAAGGATTTGCCAAGGGAGTTGGACCATTGGCATACGAATTGAGCGTTTTCTGTGCTCACCTTTTCTTCAAAACGAATTGTCATATTTGCCTCACCATCTTATCTATGTTTCTCCATTATACTACTTCTCCTATTTTTTACGAATAGATAAGTATGATTGATATTTATTTTTTTCTTGTCGGGAGCATTCTCGCTTCCTTTCTTGGTTTGGTCATTGACCGTTTTCCAGAGCAATCCATTATCAGTCCAGCCAGTCACTGCGATTCCTGTCAGACTCGCTTGCGTCCCTTAGATTTGATTCCGATTCTCTCGCAGGTCTTCAATCGCTTTCGCTGTCGCTACTGCAAGGCTCCTTATCCTATCTGGTATGCCCTCTTTGAACTAGGCTTAGGTCTCCTCTTTCTATCTTGGTCTTGGGGTTTTCTTTCCTTGGGGCAAGTCATCCTAATCACTGCTGGTTTGACCTTGGGCATCTACGACTTTCGCCATCAGGAATATCCCTTACTGGTCTGGATGACTTTCCATCTACTCCTAATAGCCTGCTCTGGCTGGAATCTGGTCATGGTCTTTTTCCTTGCTCTTGGCTTTTTGGCTCATTTTATCGATATCCGCATGGGAGCAGGGGATTTTCTCTTTCTAGCTTCTTGCGCTCTCGTCTTTAGTGCGACCGAATTGCTGATCTTGATTCAGTTTGCTTCTGCTACGGGAATTCTAGCCTTTCTCCTGCAAAAGAAAAAGGAAAGACTTCCTTTCGTGCCTTTCCTCTTGCTCGCTGCTTGTGTGATTATTTTTGGTAAGCTACTACTTGTTTGATAAAGTCCTGAATCTGCTCTCCTTCATGGAGAGCTTTTACAATTTTTGAACCGACGATAACGCCATCTGATACCGCATTGAAGCGTTCTACATCGGCTTGACTAGATACGCCAAAACCTGTCAAGACTGGGATATCGGCTACTTGATGCAGTTGTGCCAAGTGCTTGTCCAAGTCTGCACGGTAATTGCCTGATTTCCCTGTCACCCCATTGATGGCAACCGCATAGACGAATCCTTCTGCCCCTTCAATCAACTCTTTCTGACGCTCAATCCCTGTGGTCAAGCTTACTAGAGGAATCAAGGCCATGTCTGTGTCTGCCAAAAATGGTTCTACAAAGTTGGCATGCTCATGAGGCAGGTCTGGAATAATCAAGCCCTTAACCGCTGTATCTGCCAAATCTTTGACAAAGTTCTCCACACCGTACTGAAAGAGGGGGTTAAAGTAGGTCATGATAACCAGTGGAACCTCTGTTTCAATGGTTTTCAAGGTTTCAACCAAAGCCTGGGTAGAAGTGCCGTGGGCTAGACTACGCAAGCCAGCTTCTTCGATAACAGGTCCATCTGCAACAGGGTCTGAAAAGGGAATGCCCACTTCAATGGCAGAGACACCCAAATCTTCTAAAAAGTGTATTGTTTCTCCGAGTCCATCCAAACCTTTTTCATGGTCACCAGCCATGATATAGGGAACAAAAATTCCTTTTCCAGCTGCTTTAATAGCGTTTAATTTTTCTGTTAGTGTCTTAGGCATGAGCTTCTCCCTTCTTTGCTGCATCTGCTTCCAAGCGGTCTTTGACTTGAACCACATCCTTGTCCCCACGACCTGATAGGCAGACTATCATGGATTTGTCTGGTCCAAGTTCTTTGGCCAATTTCACCGCAAAGGCAATGGCATGGCTAGATTCCAAGGCTGGGATAATCCCTTCCACACGAGACAAGAGTTGGAATCCTTCCAAGGCTTCTTCGTCTGTCACAGGGACATAGCTGGCACGTTTGATATCGTGGTAGTGAGAATGTTCTGGACCGATACCAGGATAGTCCAAACCTGCTGAGATAGAGAAGGCTTCAAGAATTTGACCATGGGCATCTTGGAGCACATCCATGAGGGAACCGTGAAGGACACCAGGACGACCCTTGGTCAAGGTAGCTGCGTGGTGCTCCGTATCCACACCAAGTCCAGCCGCTTCAGCCCCATACATGGCTACTGACTCATCTTCTACAAATGGATGGAAGAGCCCGATAGCATTCGACCCACCACCAACACAGGCTACTAAGGCATCTGGCAGATCTTGACCTGTCAAGTCACGGTACTGTTGTTTAGCTTCTCGACCAATAACACTTTGGAAGTCACGAACGATTTCTGGGAATGGATGAGGCCCCAAGGCAGAACCAAGGATATAGTGGGTATCATCAATATTAGCTACCCATGAACGAAGGGCTGCATTGACCGCATCCTTGAGCACGCGCGAACCGTCTGTCACTGCCTCAACCTTGGCTCCCAAAAGCTCCATACGGAACACATTGAGGGCTTGGCGTTTGACATCTTCCTCACCCATGTAGATAGTACATTCCATGTTAAAGAGGGCTGCAGCAGTTGCAGTTGCCACACCGTGCTGACCAGCACCTGTTTCAGCGATAATTTTCTTTTTACCCATGCGTTTAGCCAGAAGAACTTGTCCCAAGGCATTGTTAATCTTGTGGGCCCCTGTATGGTTAAGGTCTTCACGTTTAAGATAAATCTTGGCTCCGCCAATATACTGGGTCAAGTTTTTTGCGTAGTAAAGAGGAGTTTCACGCCCCACATACTGGCGCAAGAGTTGGTTTAATTCCTCTTGGAAACTTGGGTCTGCCTGACTTTCACGATAGGCCTTCTCCAACTCCAAAACTGCTGTCATCAATGTTTCTGGGACGAAACGTCCACCGAATTTTCCGTAAAATCCATCTTTATTTGGTTCTTGATATGCCATTCTTTACCCTCTCTATAAATCTTCTAATCTTTTCATGATCTTTTTGTCCATCTGTCTCCACTCCGCTCGATACATCGACTGCATAGGGAGTAAAGTGTTGAATTGCTTTTACGACATTGTCTTCCTTAAGCCCACCTGCGATAAAGAAAGGCTGAGTTAGTCCAATCGTATCCAGTTGAGCCCAGTCAAAGGTCTGACCACTCCCAGCCACAGGGGCATCAAAGAGTAGATAGTTTGCCTGAGAATTGGGCACATGACCCTCTCCATCCACCTGCACAGCCTGAATACTGGCACAAGGCAAATCCGCAAACAAATCATCTGCCACCTGACCGTGAACTTGAACCAAGTCCAAGCCAACTTTGTCAATGACTTCTAGCAGTTCTGCCCGACTTGGTGAAACAAATACACCAACCTTTTTGACATCTGCAGGAATAAGCTTTGCCAGCTCAACAGCCTGATCCAAGGTCACCTGTCTTTTACTAGGTGCAAAGACAAAACCGATGTAGTCGGCTCCTGCTGATACGGCTGTTTCCACCGCTTCTTTGGTCGATAGTCCACAAATCTTAACTTTTGTCAATCTGCAACTCCTTGATTCTTTGAGCCACATCCTCTGCCTGCATGAGAGCTGTCCCAACTAAAATTCCATTAAAGTATGGTGCTACTCGTTCCGCATCCTGCCCTGTGAAAATAGCAGATTCAGAAATGTACAAGCAATCATCTTTGAAATATTTAGCCAAATCTACACTGGTCTGCAAGTCAACTTCAAAGGTGGTCAAGTTGCGGTTATTGACCCCAATAATCTCAGCACCAAGTCTATGAGCCACTTCTAGTTCAGCTAGATTGTGAGTTTCCACCAAGACTTCCAGACCAAGCTCTGTCGCATAGTCATAAAGTTCCTTGAGGCGTTCTTCGGACAAGGCGGCCACAATAAGCAGGATGACTGTCGCACCTGCATTGCGAGCGCGGATGATTTGCTTTTCATCGATGATAAAGTCCTTGTTAAGCGTTGGAATGTTTACCTGACTGGAAATCTCCCGCAGATAATCCAAATGTCCTTTAAAGAAAACTTCATCTGTCAAAACAGAAATCATCACTGCGCCGTTCGCTTCATAAGTCTGGGCCTGTTGCACAATATCCACATCGAGATTGATATCTCCCAGACTAGGGCTAGCCTTTTTGACCTCAGCGATTACCTGTAAACGGTCCTGATGTTGTTTTAAATAGTCAGCCAAGCGATAGGTCTGGCGCAAGGGCTGGATTTCCTCCAGCTTCATTTGCTCAACTTCACGCGCCTTCTGCTCCAAAATTCGTGCTAAAAATTCCTGACTCATTTTTGATACTCCTGTAACAGTCTGAGTTTTTCTAGGGCCTTACCACTAGCAATCACTTGACGGGCCAAGGCAACTCCTTCCTTGATACTAGCTACCTTACCATTAGCATAGAAACCAAGACCAGCATTTAAAACTGTCGTTTCCAAGAATGGACTTGGTTCGTTTTGAAGAACGCTAAGCAAAATCTCTGCATTTTCCTGAGCATTCCCTCCACGGATATCTTCAATAGCGTAGCGTTCCATCCCCAAATCCTCTGGAGTAAAACTGGATAAGGTAATTTCGCCATTTTCAAGAAGAGCAATCTTGGTTGTTCCGTTCAAGCCGGCTTCATCAAGACCTTCTGGTCCAGCAACCACAACGGCACGTTTGCGACCCATATTTTTCAAAACCTGAGCTGTACTTTCTAGAAGTTCTGGACGGCTAATTCCAAGAAGCTGTGTTTCTAAAGCCATTGGGTGAATCAGAGGACCAGTCAAGTTCATGATTGTTGGAATTCCTAGTTCCAAACGAGCTGGCATGATGTATTTCATAGCTGGATGCATATTTTTTGCAAAGAGAAAGACGATGCCAGTTTTATCAAAAACCTTACCTAGTTCAGCTGGTTTGAGATCCAGGTTGATTCCCAAGGCTTCGAGAACATCTGCAGAACCAGATTTAGAAGAAATCGAGCGGTTACCATGCTTGGCCATGTGAACACCGCCACCAGCCAAGACAAAGGCTGCAGTTGTGGAAATGTTAAAGCTGAAAGACTTGTCCCCACCTGTACCACAGTTGTCCATGGCATCATGAATCTCAGTTGGAATATGTTGGGCATGTCCTCTCATGACTTGGGCAATGGCTGTGCGTTCTTCAGGTGTTTCCCCCTTCATCTTAAGAGCCAAAAGGAGAGAAGCAATCTGCGCTTCAGTTACACGCCCAGTTACGATACGCTCAATGACATCCGTCATTTCCACACCTGATAAATTTTCAAATTTTGCTAGTTTTTCAATAATCTCTTTCATCCTAGTTTCCTCACTTTACAACCTTCTCGATAAAATTCCGAATAGAAGACAAGCCATCTGGCGTTCCAATGCTCTCTGGATGGTACTGGAAGCCATAAATCGGTAGGTTTTTATGTTGAATCCCCATGATGGCTTGGTCATCAGTCGAACGAGCTGTCACTTCAAAGTTTTCTGGCATTTCTTCAATCAAAATACTGTGGTAACGCATGACCGCACGGCCATCTTCGATACCTTGATACAAAACAGATGGCGCTTCAAAGTTGATATTGCTCTGTTTCCCATGCATGACTTTTGGAGCCAAACCTAACTTACCACCAAAGACTTCTGCAATGGCTTGGTGGCCCAAACAAATCCCTAAAATCGGCTTCTTGCCAGCAAAATCACGAATCATGTCTTCCATCTTTCCAGCATCAACTGGCCAACCAGGACCAGGAGAAAAGACCAGACCATCTGCTTTTTCAGCTTCTTCATACAGCCTAGGATCATCATTTCTCAAAACCTGCACTTCTGCAAAATTCCCAATGTATTGGGCTAAGTTATAGGTAAAAGAATCATAGTTGTCAATCAATAAAATCATGGTCTTAGTTCTCCAATTCTAGTCATAGATTTAGCTTTATTAATGGTTTCTTGGTATTCGTTTTGGGCAATAGAGTCATAGACAATCCCTGCCCCAGCCTGCACGTAGGCTGTTTGATTTTTGAGAATCATCGTTCGGATGGCAATGGCGAAATCCATATCACCCGTCGCAGACAAGTAACCGATTGCTCCTGCGTATACGCCACGTTTTTCTGTTTCCAGTTCATAGATACGTCTCATGGCACGAATCTTTGGTGCTCCTGACACTGTTCCAGCAGGAAGTGTTGATTTCAAGGCATCCATGGCAGTGAGTTCTGGAAGCAAACGCCCCTTGACCACGCTGGTCAAATGCATGACATAGCGGAAAAGCTCCACTTCCATATACTTGGTAACTTGGACACTGGCTGTTTCAGATATGCGACCAATATCGTTACGCCCCAAGTCTACCAACATCCGATGTTCTGCTGTTTCCTTCTCATCAGAAAGCAGGTCTGTCGCCAAAGCCTTGTCTTCTTCATCCGTAGCGCCTCTTGGTCGCGTACCGGCAATCGGATTGGTTGTTACAACGCCATTTTTAACAGAAACCAAACTTTCAGGACTGGCACCGATGATTTGATAATCTCCAAAATCATAGAAATAGAGGTAATTTGATGGATTGGTCACGCGAAGATTTCTGTAGAAGTCAAATGGATTTCCAATAACTTCTGCTGAGAAGCGTTGACTGAGTACGCATTGGAACATATCTCCATTACGAATCAAGTCACGAGCGGTTTCCACCATTTCCTCAAACTTCTGAGGAGCAATATGGGGTTTGAAGTCAAGTGGTGATAAATCCAAGTCTTCAAATTCATTTGGAGCAGGGATGCGTAATTCCTCAAGCACTTGGTTCAAGGCTTTTTCCAAATTCTCTTGACTACGCTCGCTGTAAAGAGCATCCTCGATAACATGGATTTTTTCCTTCTTGTGGTCAAAAACCATGTAGCTCTCATAGACAAAGAAATGCATGTCTGGCGTCCCAATGGTATCTTGAGGGATTTGACCAATTTCTTCATAGAGTGAAATCATATCGTAACCCACAAATCCAATAGCTCCCCCACCAAAAGGTAGATCTGAATTGTGCTGGCTCTTATGAGTCATTTCATAAAGGAAATCCAAGGGATCCCGATCAATCACTTGACCATTTTGATAAAGGACTCCATTTTCAAACTTAATCTCAAAAACTGGATTATAGGCTAGGATAGAAAAACGAGCTGTTTCCTTGTCTCTCGGAATACTTTCTAAGATAACCTTGTGTTGCCCCTTTAGGCGCATATAAGCCAAAATTGGTGATAAGACATCTCCATGAATGATTCGTTCCATTGTCATTTCCCTTTCAGTTCTACTTCTAGTCCGTGGCGACTGTATGAAAAATCCCCACGCAAAATAACTTGCGTGAGGACGAAATTCGCGGTGCCACCTCAATTATAGGATTTCTCCTATCTCTCATTCCTGTCTCAGATACCTCCTGTAACAGGCTGTGCGATAAAGGGCACTCCCTTGAGAATTATGTTTTCTTCTCTTGTTTCAAATGGACCCAACCTTACAGCTTTCTCTGCTTGTTTCCAGCAACCACAAGCTCTCTGTGAGAGAAAGAACTGTAATTTTTCCATTTTTTATTTTTTAGCTTCTAGGTAGTCTGCAATTGCAGCTACGTCCTTGTCTCCACGACCAGAGACGTTGATGATGATAATCTCGTCTTTACTTAGTTTCGGTGCACGTTTAACTGCTTCTGCGATAGCGTGCGAACTTTCAATCGCTGGGATAATTCCTTCAGTCTTGCTGAGAAGGAGGAGAGCCTGAACAGCTTCTTCGTCTGTCGCAGCCACATATTCCACGCGACCTGAATCTTTAAAGTAGGCGTGTTCTGGGCCAACCCCTGGATAGTCCAATCCAGCTGAGATAGAGTAAACTGGAGCCAGCTCTCCATCTTCCTTAAAGACTGCATAGGTCTTCATGCCGTCGACAATTCCGATACTACCTTTTGTCATAGTAGCTGCGTGCTTGTCTGTATCAAGTCCATGACCAGCAGCTTCGACCCCAACCAATTTAACTTCTTCATCAGCCACATACTGAGAAAAAGCACCAATGGCATTGGAACCTCCACCTACACAAGCAATAACGTAGTCTGGTAAGCGTCCTTCTTTTTCTAAGATTTGACGGCGAGATTCTTCACTGATGACCTTTTGGAACTCGTGGACAATTGTAGGATAAGGGTGAGGACCTACAGCAGATCCCAGAACATAGAAGGCTTCAAGGTCATTCATCCATGCTCCAAAGGCTGCATCAACCGCATCCTTAAGAGTTCGTGTCCCTGTTTCAACTGCGTGAACAGTTGCTCCCATCATCTCCATACGGAAAACATTGAGACGTTGACGTTCCACATCCTCTGCTCCCATGTAGACATCACAGGCCATACCAAACTTGGCTGCAGCCGCTGCTGTCGCAACACCGTGTTGACCAGCTCCTGTTTCCGCGATCACTCGTTTTTTGCCCATACGTTTAGCAAGAAGAATTTGTCCTAAAACGTTGTTGAGCTTGTGAGAACCAAGGTGGTTAAGGTCTTCGCGCTTGAGATAAATCTTAGCGCCACCTAAGTGATCTGTCAAACTTTCCGCAAAATAAAGCGGTGTTTCACGGCCTGAATAGTCTTTTAAGTAATGGCGAAACTCTGCCAAAAATTCTGGATCATCCTTGTACTTGTCAAATGTCACTTCCAACTCATCCAACAAAGCCTGAATCGGCTCCGGTACAAAACTACCACCAAATTGTCCAAAATAACCTTTAGTTGTCATAAAAATTTCCTCTTTCAGTATTTATTTCAAGATATGAAAAAGCCCACACACAGAATTAAATTCCATGTGAGGGCGTTGGTAACGCGGTGCCACCTCAATTATAAAGGGACTATTCCCCTTTACATCTCTACCTTGTCTAACAACAAGTTGCACTGTAAGGTGTGCGCACCGAATTTTCATTGTTTCAAATTCATTTTTAAAATCAGCCCACTTTCACTACTTCCAACCACCTGTTCACAATCACCACAGGCTCCCTGAAGATCAAAAATAGTTACTTTTCTGATTTGTTGAACTTATTTTAATACTTTGTTTTTTCTTTGTCAAGACTTTTTTACGATTTTTTTGATAAAGTTAGCACTTTTTCAGAAACTGTTTTGAAAGTCTCAATGATATAATCTACTTCCTCATCGCTTAGTTTAGTGTGAAGAGGGAGGGTAATTTCATTTTCAAAGAAGGCATAAGCCTTGGGATAGTTCGCCATATCAAAACCAAGATTCTTGTAGGCTGTCAAGAGAGGAAGCGGTTTGTAGTGTACGTTACTTGCAATTCCTGCTTTGGCCAATTCTTGGATGATGAGGTTACGCTCTTCTAGGCTAGCACCTTCTACATGGGTGATGTAGAGGTGGCGTGAAGATTCGACACTATCAGTCTTGTGTGCCAATGGACGAATGCGAGAACCTGCAAAACCTCGATCATAGCGGTCCACAATGTCCTTACGACGTTGTAGCAAAGCTGGGTAACGGTCCAATTGTACCAAACCAAGTGACGCCATGATATCGGTCATATTGCACTTGTAGGCTGGTGTGACGATATCGTATTCCCATGAACCCAGTTGCATCTTAGCAAGGGCATCCTTAGTTTGACCATGAAGAGAAAGGATTTGGAATTCCTTGTACATCTCTTCGTCATCAATCGCTGGATTGGCTTTCCAAGTGGCACTTCCACCTTCTGCCGTTGTAAAGTTCTTAACGGCATGGAATGAGAAGGAAGTAAAGTCAGCGATAGAACCAGCAGGTTGTCCTTTATAAGTTGATCCCAAAGCATGGGCACTATCAGACACGATTACAATACGGTTAAAGGCTTTTTGCCACTTGCTTGAAGCAGTAAAGAGGTCACGTTTCTTCTCCACAACTTGGAACAAACGGTCATAGTCGCAAACAATCCCCGCAAGCTCAACCGGGATGATTACCTTAGTCTTTTCAGTGATAGCTTGCTCAAGCAAGTCATAGTCCATCTCAAAAGTATCTGCTTGGATATCCACCATGACAGGTGTTGCCCCTACGTGAGTGATGACACTACATGAAGCTGTATAAGTCATAGCTGGAACGATGACTTCATCTCCAGGTCCCACTTCCAAAACGCGTAAAATCAACTCAAGAGCGGCAGTCGCAGAGTTGAGGCAGACAGTCTTAGGTGTCTGTGTATATTGAGATAAGCGACGCTCCAGTTCTTTGGTCTTAGGACCTGTCGTGATCCAACCAGAACGAAGGGTATCCGCTACTTCAGCAATTTCTGCTTCTGTAATATCGGGTGGTGAAAATGGAATATTGTAATTTGGCATTGATTTGCTCCTTTTATCTGTACTCATTTTCTCATGACTACTTTATTTTAGCACTTCAAACACGGTTTGAAACATGATTTTGATGTCTCCAAGGAAACTAAATTCTCGGAGATAAGCGAGATTATAGCGCATCTTTTCAGGAAGAACATGCTCTACATAAGCTTGGTCAACAGACAGACCTTTCTCCGTCATTTGACTGATGATGGTGTCCTCATCCTTGTAGTTGATACTGGCTGGAGAGGTAATTCCTGCTGGTAAAAGCAAGGTCGCCATCATTTCAGGGCTATACTGCTCTGTGTAACGTGGCACTTCAGGACGCGTCCCGACAAAGGACATCTCGCCTTTAAGGACATTAACCAACTGAGGCAGTTCGTCCAAACGCACACGGCGGATGAAATTTCCAACCTTGGTAATGCGACTATCGTTAGCAGAAGTCACCAGACTTCCTTTTTTATCCGCATCCGTCACCATGGTACGGAACTTCCAAATCTTGAAAGGACGGTTGTACTGGGTCACGCGCTCTTGCTTGTAAATAACAGGCCCCTTGCTATCCAACTTGATCCAAATACTCAAGATAAGAAAGACTGGGGAAGTCAAAATTAGCAAGACCAAGGCCAGAACCCAGTCCAAACAACGCTTGAAAATCAGCGACCCCTTCCTTTTAGAGACAAGCTGGTAGTAAGACTCAACCTCGCTTGATTGCATTTCCACGGGCAAGTCTTCCCATTTCAGCATGCTGTTTCTCCTTTGTTTTTATTATACTATTTGTCAACATTTTTCATTATACCACAAAATGGAAAAGGCGGTGAAAGAAATCTGTAATTTGACGGATTTCCTTCTTATACTCAATGAAAATCAAAGTACAGCTTTTAGGTTTCAGATAAAGCTGACCTGGTTTGAAGAGATTTTCAAAGAGTATTAGGCCATGGCCCCTGCCTGCAAGCTATACATCTTGTGGTAGGTTCCTCCCAAGGCCAAGAGTTCCTCATGAGTTCCACTCTCGATAATGCGTCCCTTATCCAAAACATAAATACAGTTGGCGTCTTGGATGGTCGAAAGGCGGTGAGCGATGGCAATGGTTGTCCGTCCCTGTCTCATCTTAGCTAGTGAAGCTTGAACCAAACTTTCTGTTTCAGAGTCAATATTGGCTGTCGCTTCATCCAAAATCAGAATTTTAGGCTGACTGGCTACTGTTCTAGCAAAGGCCAGAAGCTGGCGCTGACCAGTAGAGAAGCTCGAACCACGCTCGGAAACAGGGGAATCATAACCCTGAGGAAGTTCTTGAATAAAGGAATCTGCATCGACAAAAGCAGCTGCAGCCTGGACCTGCTCATCACTGATTTCTTGATACATGGCAATATTGGACTTAATGGTCCCATGATAGAGGAAGGGATCCTGCAAGACCAGTCCGATGTTTTTTCTCAGCTCTTCCTGACTGTAGTTCCTGATATCCACATCATCCAAGAAAACTCGGCCTGACTGGAATTCATAAAAACGCATGAGGACATTGATAATGGAAGATTTCCCCGAACCTGTATGCCCTACAAAGGCAATGGTTTCACCCTTCTTAACCGAAAAGGAAATGTCATCCAGAATCTGGTGCTTGCCATCATACGAGAAGCACACATGTTCAAAACGGATATTGCCCTCTTGGACTTTGGCTTGCCCATCTTTTTGAAGAGGCTCATAGGTCTTCTCGTCAATCAAGGCAAAGACACGGCCTGCAGACACCATGGATGTTTGAAGGGTTGAAAAGTTTTGCGTCACCTCAATCAGGGGGTCAAAGAGACGATTGATATACTGGATAAAGGCATACATGGTTCCGGCCGTTATCCCGATAGAAAAGCCACGGTAACCAAAGTAGGCCATCAAAACGGCATAGCCTAGCAGTTTCAGCAAACTCATGGCAGGTCTCAAAAAGAGTGCATCCAAGGCTACAGAACGGTTGGCATAGACCAAGTGTTCTTGGTTGATCTCATCAAATTCTGCCTGCAGGCGCTTCTCTTGATTAAAGGCCTGGATAATCCTGATTCCCTCGATGTTTTCAGCCAGCTTGCTATTGATATCTGATAAGAGACTTCTGGTTTTCTCGATGATTTTCACTGACTTTTTCCGATAGAGATTGACCAAAAGAAAAATCAAGGGAAGAAAGAGCAGGACTAAAGCTGTCAAACGAAAATCCAACACCAACATAGTATAAAGAGTTGTCAGAAAGATGAAAACTGCTGAGATAAAGCTGGATAAAATGCCAGAAAACATATCACTGATGGTCTCGGTATCATTTGTCAAACGAGAAACGATGGAGCCTGCTGGTGTCTTATCAAAATAAGACATACCTAACTTTTCCATATTGGCAAAGGCATCGCGACGAATATCTCTGACAATACTGTAGGACACCCGCGCAAAGAGAAGATTGCCGACATACTGAACTAGAGTTTGTAGGATATAAAGGCCATAATAGGCCAGCAAAACGGTAACCGCAACTTGGTTAAGATTGCTCAGATAATGGTCGATAAAGTGGGAAGCCACGAGGGGAATGACACTTTTAATGACTGTCGTCGCTAAGAGAAAACTGAGTGCCAAAAAGGTCAGGAGGCCGTAAGGCTTGAGATAAGACATCAAGCGCTTCAATACAGCCCATTGTTCTTGCTTATTCTGCATCTTCTTCTCCTTTCATTTCCAACTGCTGAGACTGGTAGGTTTGGGCATACCAGCCATCTAACGCTAGCAGATCTTCGTGTGTACCCCGTTCGATAATCTGTCCATTTTGCAGGACTAAAATCAAATCTGCATGGACAACCGCACTGAGACGATGAGCTGTGATAATGGTTGTCTTGTCTTTGCGCGTCTCCTTGAGATTGTCGATAATCGCATACTCTGTCTTAGCATCCACAGCTGACAAGGAATCATCTAAAATCAAGATATCAGGGTCTAAAATCATAGCCCGACTCATAGCCAGACGTTGCTTTTGACCACCAGAAAGACTAACTCCCTTTTCACCAATCAACGTATCAAATCCCTGAGGCATGTCTACAATGTCTTGGTAAACTTGGGCTAGCTTAGTTGCTTCCTCGACCGCTGAAAGTGGTAAATCAGGATTGCCAAAGCGGATATTGTCTAAGATAGAGGTCGCAAAGAGAAACTGGTCCTGAGGAACATAGCCTATAAGACTGCGAAGGTCTGTCAGACAATAGTCGCGAATATCATGACCATTTAGATAAATGGCTCCTCTATCCACATCATATTCACGCAAGAGGAGCTTAATCAAGGACGTTTTCCCAGAGCCTGTCTGCCCAACCAATCCCAGAGTTTGCCCTTTTTCCAAACTAAAGTGAATATCCGTCAGTGTTTCCTCATTTTCAAAGGCAAAGCTGTCAATGGCATATTCCAAACGTCCATTTTCAATACTGTCTAGAGGAAACTCAGGGTCTTGTACAGGTGATTCCTGAGACAAAAGTTCCTCAATCCGCTGGTAAGAAACCTTCCCTCGCTGGGTAATATTAAAGAGGAAACCGATGGCCATAAGAGGCCAAACCAACATATCCAAGTAACTAATAAAGGTAACTAGATTACCAACCGTAATCTGCCCTTCCTGAACCATCAAAGAGCCTACCAGGAGCGTTAAAACATAGGAGGAACCAACAAACAAGAGAACCATGGGGTCAAAGAGGCTATCGTATTTCATGGTTTGGAGGTTCTTTTGAAAGGTCAATTCATTGACTGCCTGAAAAGACTTCAACTCGTCCGCCTGATAACCGAAAGACTTGGTCACTTTGATACCTGATACGGACTCTTGTACCTTGTTATTGAGTTCAGAAAAGGCAGCCTGCGATTCACCAAAGGCCTTGTGAGTCTTTCTTCCTAAACGACTAGTCGCATAGGCCATGAAAGGTAGGGGGAGAATGGCAACAAGAGTCATCTGCCATGAGATGCTAAAGAGCATGGTCAGCAAGGTCACTAGAGCTGTGATTGAGGCATCCACCGCAGACATGACACCACCCCCTGCGAGACGCGTCAAGGCATTGATATCATTTGTAGCGTGTGCCATCAGGTCCCCTGTACGATAGGTCTGATAAAAGGATGGAGACATTTTTGTAAAATGCTCAAACAAGCGAGAGCGCATAATCTGTCCCAGACGGTAGGAAGTCCCAAGGATATACATCCGCCAAACATAGCGCAGATAGTACATCCCAAAGGCCGCAAGAAGCAAGTAAAATAGGTCAAGAAGGAGGTCCTGCTGGGTTAATTGCCCCGATGTGATAGCATCAATGACCCGCCCCATAACCATGGGGGGAATGAGGTTGAGGACGGAAACCAAAACCAGGGCCACAATCCCGACTAGATAACGGCGTTTTTCTAACTTGAAAAACCACCAAAGTTTTTGAATAATGGACATAAAATCCCTTTCTGATTGCAAATTGAAACCTGAGGCCAAGACCCCAGGTTTTTCTTATTCATAGGTTACGACTGAGACGACACCCTTGTCATACTCAGCGATAAAGATATTGGCTACATTGTCATGCCCTTGTTTGCTGAGATTATCAAGCAACCACTCTTCGCTACGGCCAATCGATTCCAAAACATCGACTTGGATCACACCGTCAGTCACAACTGGATACTTAGGATTTTCATCTCCCATTTGGACCACGATGAGTTGGCCATTTTGCTCCTGCACAGCTCGTTTGACCTGTTTCATCTGGAAAATTCCTTGGCTACGAAGTTTGAGGGCTACATCCGATGCAGACAAGCCAACTGAACGACAGGCTTCTGGGTCAATCTTCCCATTTTTGATGAGGAGAGTTGGTTTCCCATCAATCAAGCGTTTGACAAAACGAACATTGTTGTTAAGCCATTTGAGGGTCAAGACCAAAATCGTCCACATCATCAAAATCACTGCGTATTGCAGAATACTGATTGAACTATTGTAAATCACCCCACCGATGATACCACCGAGAACATAGTTCTGAATTTGGTCTGTCGCAGAGTTAGGTGCTAGGTTTCCTTTTCCTGTCACATTGATAACAAAAACCAGCGAGAAAAGACCCAAGGCCAGTTTGATTAAAATTTCCATATAGTTGAGTGTCATTTGTTTACCTCCACCAATTCGATAGCGTCTGTTTGATGCAATTCTAATTTCTCTAAAAGATACTTGTCTGGTTGGCTCCCGTTCATGGCACGGTAGAAATCTGAACCTACCTTGACAAGCGCTCCATCAGTGGCAGCTGAAGTATTGACATAAACTTCTGATTTATCCACTCCCAAGTCTTTGGAAACAACCTCTATGAAATGAAGTGAAGTTTGAAATTGGTTGTTTGAGGCTTGATTGGTCTGGTATTTTGAAATCGTCACCAAAAGCATGGTTACCAAAGTCAAGGCCAAAATCATGACCAATTCCCGAAATTTAGTTCCCTTTTTATCTCGATAAGCCTTAAAAGCAAAAAATCCTGTGATAGCTAGGAGCACAATCCCAAAGCCAATCATGATGCTATTTTGCTGACTGATTTGGCTAAGCACATAGTCATATGAGTAAAATTTCATTTATTTTCACTCCCTTTCATATAATCATTCTTAATTATAAACGAAAGAGTCTGATTTTTCAAACCATACGTTGGGGAAATGCGTCTTTTTTTGGTATAATATAGTGTATAATCTCAATGAAAAAGGTAACTTTATGAAACTCTTATCATGGAATATTGATTCCCTCAATGCAGCTCTAACGAGCGACTCAGCTCGTGCAAAATTGTCCCAAGAAGTTCTACAAACCTTGGTAGCCGAAAATGCTGATATTATCGCTATCCAGGAAACCAAGCTTTCTGCAAAAGGGCCTACTAAGAAACACCTAGAAGTACTTGAAGAACTCTTTCCAGGCTATGAAAACACTTGGCGTTCCTCTCAAGAACCTGCCCGTAAAGGCTATGCTGGAACCATGTTCCTTTATAAGAAAGAACTTACACCTACTGTCACTTTCCCAGAAATCGGTGCTCCTTCTACCATGGACTTGGAAGGCCGCATCATCACTCTAGAATTTGATGAATTTTTCGTGACCCAAGTTTACACTCCAAACGCTGGCGACGGCCTCAAACGTTTGGAAGAACGCCAAGTCTGGGATGTCAAATATGCAGAATACTTAGCTGAACTGGACAAAGAAAAACCAGTCCTTGCGACCGGTGACTACAATGTGGCCCACAATGAGATTGACCTTGCAAATCCTGCTAGCAACCGCCGTTCACCTGGATTTACCGACGAGGAACGTGCTGGATTTACCAACCTTTTGGCAACTGGATTTACTGATACCTTCCGCCACATTCACGGCGATGTTCCCGAACGCTACACTTGGTGGGCACAACGCAGCAAGACTTCTAAAATCAACAATACAGGCTGGAGAATCGACTACTGGCTCACAAGTAACCGCGTGGCTGACAAGGTCACCAAGTCTGATATGATTGACTCCGGTGCGCGCCAAGACCACACACCCATTGTCATGGAGATTGAACTCTAAGGAGAAAGCTAATGGACTATCAAGCTGTCATTCCTGAGTTTGTAGTATCTGACATCGAAAAATCACGCCACTTCTACTGTGACCTGCTAGGATTCTCTGTCGAATACGAGCGTCCAGAGGAGAAATTTCTCTTCCTCTCGATTGAAGACTGCCAACTTATGCTAGAAGAAGGAAGCGCAGAAGAATTAGCTCAGCTGACCTATCCTTTCGGGCGCGGTGTCAATATTTCCTTTGGCATTGCAGATGTTCCTCAGCTCCACCAAAAACTGCTGGAAGCTGACTATCCTATCCATCGTCCCCTCACAAAAAGAGAATTTCGAGTAGGAGATAGCTTTATATATCCCCATGAATTTGCGATTTTGGATCCAGATGGTTATTTTTTAAGATTTAGCGAGTAGAATAATAAAGATTGGGAAAAAGTCTTTAAAGTTAGAAAAAGGCATATTGTCAGGTGTTTAAAAACCTAATAATATGCCCTTTTATGATGGAAAAACCTTCTAAATGTTAGCTAATAAGTTAATTCTTGCCCCTTTTTATGATATTTGTTCGTTTTTTAAACCAAAACACTAACAAAATATTTGATTTTTAAAGTTATTTAGTGTAAAATAAAAACATTGGCTCAAGCCTATTTAAAATTGAATATCATTTTACTTGTTTATGTCGTGAATTGGCACGACGTTTCTACAAGGTGCCGGAACACCTAACAATAAGTAAGTCAGAAGTGAGGTATGGTCGTTTTTGCCATGCCTATTTTGGGGACTTACTTAGAGATTAAGTAAGTCCTTTTTGAATATTTTTAATATTTCCATTAATTAGTGCGGACGGGAGCAACTTCCTTCGGAATTTCATCCCTAATTTTTGAGCCAAAAGTCTCAAAAATCCCGTCATAGACAATAACAAGATTATTGTCTATGATACCACTACAACGGGAAATATTTGATAAGACTCGCTTCGCTCGTAATAGTTTTATCAAATATATAGTACTAGTAAAAGGGATTACTATAGAAACATTTAAACAACAAGTAAATTGGCTTTTAGACTTTAGGAGGTCTTATGAAATTATTAGAAGAGTGCATCCTCAAGGATGGGCACATCTTGGGTGACAACATCCTCAAGGTGGATTCCTTTTTAACTCACCAAGTTGACTTTAGCTTGATGCGAGAGATTGGTAAGGTTTTTGCGGAAAAATTTACTGCTGCTGGTATTACCAAAGTCGTGACCATTGAAGCGTCAGGTATTGCCCCAGCCATTTTTACAGCTGAAGCCTTAAACATTCCCATGATTTTCGCTAAAAAAGCTAAAAACATCACTATGAACGAAGGCATCTTAACTGCCGAAGTTTACTCCTTTACCAAGCAAGTGACCAGCACCGTTTCTATCGCTGGAAAATTCCTCTCACCAGAGGACAAGGTCTTGATTATCGACGATTTCCTTGCTAACGGCCAAGCTGCTAAAGGCTTGATTCAAATCATCGAACAGGCTGGAGCCACAGTTGAAGCTATCGGGATCGTGATTGAAAAATCTTTCCAAGATGGCCGTGATTTGCTTGAAAAAGCAGGTTACCCTGTTCTATCACTCGCTCGTTTGGATCGTTTTGAAAATGGTCAGGTCGTATTTAAGGAGGCAGATCTCTAATGCAAACTCAAGAAAAACACTCGCAAGCAGCCGTTCTTGGCTTGCAGCACTTACTAGCCATGTACTCAGGATCCATCCTGGTTCCTATCATGATTGCGACAGCTCTTGGCTATTCAGCTGAGCAGTTGACCTACCTGATCTCTACAGATATCTTCATGTGTGGGGTGGCAACCTTCCTCCAACTCCAACTCAACAAATACTTTGGAATTGGACTACCAGTCGTTCTCGGAGTTGCCTTCCAGTCGGTCGCTCCTTTGATTATGATTGGGCAAAGCCATGGTAGTGGTGCTATGTTTGGTGCCCTTATTGCATCAGGGATTTACGTAGTTCTTGTTTCAGGCATCTTCTCAAAAGTAGCCAATCTCTTCCCATCTATCGTAACAGGCTCTGTTATTACCACGATTGGTTTAACCTTGATTCCTGTCGCTATTGGAAATATGGGAAATAACGTTCCAGAGCCAACTGGTCAAAGTCTCTTACTTGCAGCTATCACTGTTCTGATTATCCTCTTGATTAACATCTTTACCAAAGGATTTATCAAGTCTATCTCTATTTTGATTGGCCTGGTTGTCGGAACTGCCATCGCTGCTAGCATGGGCTTGGTAGACTTCTCTCCTGTTGCTGCAGCACCTCTTGTCCATGTCCCAACTCCTCTCTACTTTGGGATGCCAACCTTTGAAATCTCATCGATTGTCATGATGTGTATCATTGCAACGGTATCTATGGTTGAGTCAACAGGTGTTTACCTAGCCTTGTCTGATATCACAAAAGATCCAATCGACAGCACGCGCCTTCGCAACGGTTACCGTGCAGAAGGTTTGGCCGTTCTTCTCGGAGGAATCTTTAACACCTTCCCTTACACAGGATTTTCACAAAACGTTGGTCTGGTTAAATTATCAGGTATCAAGAAACGCCTGCCAATCTACTACGCAGCTGGGTTCCTCATTCTCCTTGGACTCCTTCCTAAGTTTGGCGCCCTTGCCCAAATCATTCCGAGCCCTGTTCTCGGTGGTGCCATGCTAGTGATGTTTGGTTTTGTATCGATTCAAGGGATGCAAATCCTCGCTCGTGTTGACTTTGCTAACAATGAACACAACTTCCTTATCGCAGCTGTTTCAATCGCTGCAGGTGTCGGTCTCAATAACAGTAATCTCTTCATCAGCATGCCGACAGCCTTCCAAATGTTCTTCTCAAACGGAATCGTCGTAGCCAGCCTCCTCGCCATTGTCCTCAATGCCGTATTAAATCATAAAAAGAAATAAGAAAAAGAGGTGTAGACCTCTTTTTTCTATATCCTTACCTGTCTTTCTTCTGACCTCTGGCCTGTGACAAACATGGTAAAGGTTGCTTTGCAGACATTTCTGCCTTCTTGATTGGTGATATCCACATCCACCACACAGGTTGTGCGTCCTTGGTGGACACATTCTCCTTTAATGGTCAGCACATCGTCGAGTTTTCCTGCTTTGAGGTAGTTGATAGAAGACTGGAGCGTCACTCCATCAAGCCCCAGAGATATGACCACCAAACCACTGATCTGGTCGCAAAGGGTAAAGAGATAGCCACCATGGGCATTGCCATAGTAGTTGAGAGACGAGTCCACTACTTTGGTCGTCACCACAACGTGACCATCTCTCATTTGTTCAATTTCGTAATTTTCAAAGGCAGATATAGCGTCAAAATGAAAGTCTTTCATCGTTTCCTCCTGATATTTCAAACGACACTATGATACTACTTTTTATAGGACTGTGCAAGGAGAAAGCTCCTAGTCTGGCAAAATTCCGACCTGCTCCACAAAGCGCATAAAGGCTGCCTGTCCTTGTTCTGTCTGCTTGTAGACTCCTGCGTCCTCAAGCACACGCGCAAAGATAGCACCAACAGAGTCCTTGACGATTTCAAGGGCTTTTTCTTTATCTGTTAGGGCTGGATATTGGGCTCTAAGTTGGTCTGCCCATTCCTGATGATAATCGGAAACTGTAACAGCTTCTCCCACGAGATAGCTAGCGACTTGCTCCACTTCTTCTTTCAGACGTGGTGGCAAGATTGCCAAGCCCATGACCTCAATCAAGCCGATATTTTCCTTCTTGATATGTTGGACATCCTTGTGAGGATGATAGATGCCATCAGGATGTTCTGCAGAAATCTGATTGTCCCTCAAGACCAAGTCCAACTCAAATTGTCCATTACGTTTACGAGCAATTGGTGTGATGGTGTGATGCAGTGTCTCGTCTGTCTCTGCCAAAATCTGCACTGCAGAATCTGAATACTGACGCCATTCCTGCAAAATCTTGTCAGCTAAGTTGATCAAATCTTCTTTGGAATCCGAAGTCAAACGCAATACTGACATTGGCCATTTGACAATGCCAGCCTTGACCTGCTCAAAACCAGCAAATAGGAAGGTCTTTTGCAAGGGAGCCAATTCCATAGGAAATACGTGCCGGCCTCCCTGATAGTGATCATGAGTCAGAATAGAGCCTCCCACGATTGGCAGGTCGGCATTAGAGCCTGCAAAATATCCTGGAAACTGCTCTACGATAGCAAGCAGACGTTCAAAGCTCTGACGACTAATGGCCATGGGACGATGCTGGCCATCTAAGAAAATACAATGCTCATTAAAGTAAGCATAGGGCGAATACTGGAAGCCCCACTCCTGACCAGCCATTTCAAAACGGATAATACGGTGGTTGCTGCGAGCTGGGTGGTTAACTCGACCATGGTAGCCCTCATTCTCTAGACAAAGCTGACACTGGGGATAATTGCTAGCTTGCACCAACTTGGCTGCCGCAATCTCTTTGGGATCCTTTTCAGGCTTAGAGAGGTTGATGGTAATTTCAAGTTCACCGTAATCAGACAGAACACGATAAGCGATATTTTTAGCAATGGCCTTGAGTTTAATGTAGTCATTCTTCTGACTGAGTTGGTAGAAATCCGCTATCGCTTGCTCAGGAGACTGGGCGTAGGTTGCCCAAAAGTCACGATTAATCTGACTCGGACAAGGAGTCACCAAGTCCATCAGTTCAGCACCAAGGATTTCACGCGCAGTCTGACTATCCTCAATCGTCTCTAATCGAACGGCTTCCTCAACCAGCTGGTCCTTGAGGTCAATCACTTTATCCAGATCAGTCTCAACTTCCAAAACACCGTCTCCCACTCGTGCCAAGACACGATTGGTCAGGTAGATTCGATCCATTTCCTCAAATGAACTTTCAGAAATGACATGTGTTACAAATTTATCTACTAAGGTCACCATAAAGCCTCCTTTTGACTAGTCAAGGACGCGAGTGCCACCTGCAACTTCAGCAATATAGAAGCTTGGAGCGTATCCAATTACTTCCTCGTAGTGTTTGCCAACAGCTTCCTTAAAGGCATCAACAGCATCTTTTTGCACCAAGGCAATGGCACATCCGCCAAAACCTGCCCCTGTCATACGAGCACCGAGAACACCTTCTTGTGCCCAAGCTGTGTGAACAAGGGTATCCAATTCCAAACCAGTTACTTCATAGTCATGCTCAAGAGAAATGTGTGACGCATTCATCAAACGACCAAATGTTTTCAAATCTCCTACTTGAAGGGCTGCTTGAGCTTTGAGGGTACGTTGGTTTTCAAGCACAGCATGGCGAGCACGTTTCAAACGATTTTCATCTTTAATCAGATAGCTATATTGGTCAAAGGCCCACTCATCCAATTCACCCAAGGTCTGAATATCTAAGGCTGCTTGCAATTCTTCCACTGCTTTTTCACATTCAGCACGGCGTTCATTGTATTTAGAGTCCGCCAATTCACGGCGTTTATTGGTATTCATAATAACAACGACATTATCCTTCAAATCAAGTGGCACCAAGTCATACTCTAAAGTGTTAGTATCTAAGTAAATAGCACGTTGGTCAGCTCCCATACCAATAGCAAATTGGTCCATAATACCAGAGTTGACTCCGATAAAGTTGTTTTCTGTTTGTTTTCCGATTTTAACCAAATCCAAACGGTCTAGTTTTAAACCAAAGAGATACTCTGCAACGACCCCTGTCAATAGTTCCAAGGACGCTGATGAAGACAAGCCAGCACCATTTGGGATATTCCCATAAACATAAAAATCAAAACCTTTGTCAATCACGTGTCCAGCTTCTTGCAAGAAATGAAGAACCCCTTTTGGATAGTTGGTCCAGCTATGCTCTTTTTCAAACTTGAGGTCAGCTAGAGGCACTTCGATAATTCCCTTGTCCTCAAAGTTGGCTGAGTAGAAACGCAAGACTTGGTCGTCACGCTTACGAGCTGCACCGTAAGTTCCTAAGGAAATGGCTGCTGGAAATACATGTCCACCATTATAGTCTGTGTGCTCACCAATCAAGTTGATACGACCTGGTGAAAAGAAGGTTTGGTCTGCTTCTTGACCAAAAACAGCAAGAAAATCTTTACGAAGTGCTTCTGCAGTAAGATGTTGTGACATATGAATTCTCCTTTGACTGTCCGTTAAGTCACCTTAACATGTAATCGTTTTCTTCTATTGTATACAAGGGATTTTCCAAGGTCAATCCTTTTTACTAAAATTTTACTAAACTATCAGTAAAAAGCAGAAAAATATGATATACTAACCTAAAAGGAGGAGGATTTATGGCTACCTTAAAAGACATTGCACAGCTAGCCTCTGTCTCTATCGCGACCGTATCCCGTGTCCTCAATCGCGACCAGAGCCTATCTGTCACAGAAGAAACCAGACACCGTATTTTAACCGTTGCTGAAGAGCTGGGCTACACTAAGCATCTCAAGACAGGCGAGTCCCACAAGCCCAAGCAAAAGATTGCCATTATCCAATGGGTCAGCGAACAAGGGGAGCTAGACGACCTCTACTACTACCAGATTCGCCTAGGCATAGAAAAAAGAGCCCAAGAACTGGACTATGATATCTTACGCTATTTTAATGACCATCCTTTTACCCTAAGCGAGGAAGTGATTGGGATTCTCTGCATCGGAAAGTTTAGTCGAGCTCAGATTTCTGCCTTTGAAGAATACCAAAAGCCTCTTGTCTTTCTAGACAGTGATACACTTTCCCTGGGACACACCTGCATTATCACGGACTTTTACACTGCCATGAAACAGGTTGTCGATTATTTCCTCAGCCAAGGATTGAATCGTATCGGAATTTTAACCGGCCTTGAGGAAACAACTGACCAAGAAGAAATCATTGAGGACAAGCGACTTGAAAATTTTAAGAACTACAGTCAAACAAAAGGAATCTATCATGATGAACTGGTCTTTCAAGGAAGCTTTACTGCCCAGTCTGGCTATGACTTGATGAAGGAAGCCATTCAGAGCTTGGGAGACCAACTCCCACCAGCATTTTTCGCAGCTAGCGATAGTTTAGCTATCGGTGCCCTCCGTGCCCTCCAAGAAGCTGGAATCAGCCTGCCAGACCGCGTCAGCCTTATTTCCTTTAACGATACCAGCCTGACCAAGCAGGTCTATCCTCCCCTCTCCAGCATCACCGTCTATACCGAAGAAATGGGCCGAGCAGGCATGGATATTCTTAACAAGGAAGTCCTCCACGGTCGCAAAATCCCTAGCCTAACCATGCTGGGAACCAGACTGACATTGAGAGAAAGTACAAGGAATGAATAGGATAACAAAACGACCTCTAGCGAGGTCGCTTTTCTAATGATGATGCCCATGCTTCTGCTCTAATTCTCTCACCCTCCGCTTATGTTGCGCATGATTGCTTTGACTGCTATCTACTTCAATAGTGATATTCTGCACGCCTCTTTCTTCTAAACATTGACGCACCACTTCTTTGGTTTCCATCATCTGTTCCCAGTCCTTGATACAAATGTGAACAATAGCATTATTCTCTAGACCATCCATGGACCAAATGCTAAGTTGATTGACACTGTTGACATTGGGTAGAGCCTCTAAATCCTTCTCCAAATCACTTGTCTCGACTCCTTCTGGCACAGCATCTAGGAAAATTTTCAGTGCGCTCCAAAAGCGAGGAATGGCTTTCGACAGAATAAAGATAGAAATAACTAGTGATAAAAGCGGATCGAGGATATACCAGTCCGTAAATCGAAGAATAATCGCCATTAGAATGACGGCCAACCAACCAAGAGTGTCTTCCAAAAAATGCAGGCTAAGAATTGACTCGTTCTTTGTTTTCCCCTTACGAACTACCAGACTTGCTAGCACATTAATGGCTACTGCAATGATTCCCAGCCAGAGGATGCCTTCCTCATTGACGGGTTGCGGGTGAACAATCTTTGTGACATTTTCCAAGATCACTAGGACAGACCCTATCATAAGAATCACAGCCGTTAGCATGGCTCCTAAAAGACTAAAACGTTTGTAACCCAAGGTGTACTGTCTATCTTCTTCACGGTTTGAAATTGTTTCTAAAAGGGCTGAGATGCCAATGGCTATAGCATCTCCCAAGTCATGAACGGAATCAGCAAGAACTGCACTCGAACCAAAGATTCCTCCTGCGATAAACTCAACAATCGCATAGCTTAAATTTAAGAAAAAAGCTAACCAGATAGATGTTTTAGAACTCATTTCTCTCCCTCCTTTGGTATAATGGGTATATACATACTTCTTTCATTTGTATTATCTAATAAAATTCAAAGAAAGGATAGAAGCAAACTGTCAGCCATGTTCAGTTCTGAACAGTTTGTCTCAAGTGTCTACATGCCAAAAAGAGACCGTCGAGTCAGCAAGACGAAAAAAGCCATCTATCAAGCTTTTTTACAACTTTTGAACGACAAAGGCTATGATGCCACTACTGTTCAGGATATCATTGACCTAGCAGATGTTGGGCGTTCTACTTTTTACTGTCACTATGAAAGCAAGGAACTCCTTTTAGATGAGCTCTGTCGCTACCTCTTTCATCATCTCTTTGAAAGGGAAGGACACTTTACTACCGAGGACTACCTCGCACATATCTTTTTACATTTTCAGAAAAACCAGGACCATGTTACCAGTCTGCTATTTTCCAAAAATGACTACTTCCTCCGTCAACTCCATAAAGAGCTAGAACACCATGTCTATCCCATGTTGGCTGATGAGTTAAAAGAAGCCCACACTAATCTGCCTACTTCTTACCTCCAACACTTGGTCGTGTCCAACTTTATCGAGACATTGACCTGGTGGCTCAAAAAAGGACAAGACTTTACATACCAGGAAGTTGTCCAGTTTTATCTAGACCTTCTCATTCCTAAAAATTGAATACAGAGTAGAGCTCAGTTGCCTTATTTCTAGGCTACTGAGTTTTTATCTTTTCAACAATCAAAAAAGCCCAGACAACATTGTCTGAGCAGTTTTCTATATGGTCGTTTAACAAAGTTGAGTTTGACATTTTCAAACTATTTCTTCAACAAACCTTGTTCTTGTAGAAACTCTTTGGCTACTTGTTCTGCTGACTTGCCTTCAACACCGACTTGATAGTTAAGCTGGCTCATCTGGCTTTCAGTAATTTTACCAGCCAATTTATTGAGAACTGTTTCCAACTCTGGATGTTTCTTGAGAAGAGCTTCTTTCATCAGTGGAGCTCCTTGATAAGGTGGGAAGAGTTGCTTGTCATCTTCCAAGACCTGCAAATCATAACGCGCCAATTCCGCATCAGTCGAATAGGCGTCCGTGATTTGAATATCACCTGACTGAATAGCCTGATAGCGAAGGGCTGGTTCCATCGTAGCTACATTGAGATTGAGACCATACATTGATTGTAAGCCCTTATTGCCATCTTCACGGTCATTAAATTCGAGAGTAAAGCCAGCTTTCAACTGTCCTTCTACTTTTTTCAAGTCCGAAATGGTCTTCAAGCCATATTCTTGAGCAATCTTTTTCGGAACAGCCACAGCGTAGGTATTTTGATAAGACATAGGTTTGAGATAGGCTAGACGATCCTGTTTGGCAATACCATCACGCGCTACCTGATAAACCTGCTCTGGCTCATGACTCACTTTAGGTGATGGCTGAAGCAAGCTTTCAGTCACCGTACCTGTAAATTCAGGATAAATATCAATATCACCTTTTTTCAGAGCTTCATAGAGAAAGCTTGTTTTCCCAAAATTTGGTTTAACAGTCGCAGTCATACTGGTATTTTCTTCAATTAGCAACTTATACATATTAGCTAAAATTTCTGGTTCCGGTCCCAATTTTCCAGCAATAACCAAATTTTCCTTCTCTTTTTGAGCCAAGAGGGCTGGACTATAAGACAAACCAAGCAATATTGTCACCAAGGCAAAACCAGAAAAAATCGTCCGTAATTTTGCCTTTTCCATCACTTTTAGTAGGAAGTTAAAGGCAATGGCAAGCACTGCAGAAGAAAGGGCCCCAATCAAAATCAGACTGGCATTATTACGGTCAATTCCCAAAAGGATAAAGGAACCCAGTCCCCCTGCACCAATCAAGGCAGCCAAGGTTGCCGTACCGATAATCAAGACCGCTGCCGTCCGAATCCCAGACATCATAACAGGCATAGCAAGTGGAATTTCGAATTTCTTGAGACGTTCCCACCTAGTCATCCCAAAGGCAATCCCAGCCTCTTGTAGACTTGGATCAATTCCCTTGAGTCCAGTGATGGTATTTTGCAAAATCGGAAAGATCGCATAGATCACTAGAGCTGTCAAAGCTGGTAAGGTCCCAATTCCCATCAAGGGGATAAAGAGCCCCAGCAAGGCCAGAGACGGGATGGTCTGAAAAATCCCTGCAATCTGCAAGACCCAATCCGCCATCTTCTCATGATAGCGAAGATAAACAGCCAAGGGAATCGCGATAAAGATAGCTAGTAACAAGGTCAATAGCGACAACTGTAAATGTTGAGATAGAGCTGTCAACCAATCACTAAAACGATCCTGAAAAGTTGCAATTAAATTAGTCATGAACACTACCTCCAAACAAGTCTGCTACAAATTCTGTTGCAGGGGCTTTTAAAATGGTCTCGGGATTCGCTACCTGGCGAATCTCTCCATCCTGCAAGACAGCAATACGGTCTGCCAATTTCAAGGCTTCATCCGTATCATGGGTCACAAAAATCGTTGTCATCCCAAACTCTTTATGCAATTCTTTCGTCAGAACCTGCAACTGTTTGCGAGAAATAGCATCCAAGGCTGAAAAAGGTTCATCCATGAGGAGAATCTTAGGCTGACCAATCATAGCACGAACAATACCGACCCGTTGCTGTTCTCCACCAGATAATTCATTAGGAAGTCGATGTCCATACTCAGCCACTGGTAAACCAACCTTAGCCAAAAGCTCTTCTGTTTTCTGAGCAATTTCTTCCTTAGTCCATCCCTTCATCTCAGGAATCAGGGCAATATTTTCCGCAACCGTTAGATTTGGAAAGAGAGCAATGGCCTGTAAAACATAACCAGTAGAGAGACGAAGTTCACGCTCATCATAATCTTTGATGCGCTTGCCATCCATATAAATATTTCCATCAGTTGGTTCCAAGAGGCGGTTGACCATCTTAATCATGGTTGTCTTACCTGAGCCAGATGGACCAACTAAAACCATAAACTCGCCATTCTCAATCCGTAAATTGACATCTCTTAAGACATCTTTTTCTGTGTAACGTAAAGCTACATTTTTGTATTCAATCATTCTGTATCCTCAATTTAAAACTTGCCTCGATTGGTCAATTCTTCTACCCTAGGCATAACTTCTTTATTATTCCAATGCTCCACAATTTTCCCGTTTTCTAGACGGAAGATACCGTACTGGGCATAAGCAACCCCATCAATCTGAGTCTGACCATAGCTAACCACATAGTTTCCTTGTCCTAAGAGTTAGAAAACAAAGTCAAAAGTGGCCTTTACTTATAAACAGCTAATTTGCTCCATTTTAAACCTCATTTTCCTTCTCTTTCAGATTAGCCAAAATTCTTTCTTGAAAGGCTTCAAACTGCCGAATTTCTTCCTCTGAAAATCCTTTGTAAAAGATCGTATCCAATTTCTGACTGACACGATGTCCCACTTCTTTCTGGGACTGCCCCAAATCTGTTAAAACTAGATACTTCTTACGCTTGTCTTCCCCGCATGGACTAACAGTTACAAGATTTTGTTCCTCTAGCTTTTTTATCATAGTTGTTAGCGTATTATTAGCAAGCCCAGTCGCAAGCGCAATATCTGTTGCAGTTGCACAGCCAGTTTCACTATTCCATAAAACCGCTAAAATCTTGCCCTGCTCACTCCGATAAAGAGCTTCAGGGTCTTGGCTCAGTAACTTTTGAAAAATCCGCCCATTCAACAAACGAATATGATGGGCTAGCAAATGACTATCCTTCATAACACCTCCAATTTATTTCGATATCGAAAAGAATAAAACAATTGTAACACTCATCGTTCTAACTGTCAACTATTTCGATTTGGAAATAATTTTTCCCAGTAAAAAAATCTCCTACCCAAGATAGAAGATTTTAATCTTATAAACTTAATCCGTCATGTCCGATACCAAAGTTCGATGCTCCAACGGAATACTGCACATAACTAGTAAGAAAATGAAACCTGACTGAATCCAGAAGAGGGCCAAGTCAAAAATTCCATGTACAGCAACCACTGTAAGGAAAGACAGATAAAGACCGATAATCGGACGTTTCCCCGACTCCTGACTCATATCCATCATCAATCGAACAGGAGCAACAGAAGACAAAACTAATAAAATAGTCCCCACAATTCCGTAACTCAGAATCGTATCGATATATAGACTGTGAGCATGTTCATGATAAGGAGCATTTATCCTAGGATAAGAGTGCATGTAGGTCAATGGCCCCTCACCCCAAAAAGGATTTTGCTTAAACAAGGCCATCCCAGCATCCCAGATAGAAATGCGCTCTTCCATAGAAGAATCCAAAGTCCCCATCCGAACTCCCAAATCACTAGAAAAGAGGAAACTCAAGCCAATCGCGAAGACCCCAATACTAAGCCAAAAGGCCTTCCAGTTTTTAATGGTCGTAAAGAGATAGATGATTGCTCCAGCGATAATAGCAGGAAAGGCAGTTCGATTTTGAGTAAAGTTCAAACCAAAGAGATTAACAAAACCTGCAATCACACAGAATACTTTCAACCAATTCAACTTGGTCGTTGTAAACAGATAGAAGGCAATCATGATACAGAAACAACAAATAATTCCATAATAATTAGGATTAAAGAAGGTCACTTCTGCTCTATTCTGATGCCAGACCTGCATATTGGGTGAAAGAAAAGCATAGTTGAATTTCTTCACAATTTGGAAATGCTCTAAACTCGCAAAAGCAGCTGACAAAACGCTACCAAACAAGACGAGCTGCAAAATCAATCGAAAGAATTTATGTGATAAAATCGACTGATAATGCAAAAAGAAAACAGTAAATAGAAAAATTCCTACTGAAGCCACAACTCCCATCCAATTTTGTGCAAAAACGGATATAACAGTACTATAGCCAAGAAAAAGAAGTAGCATCGGATGCTCCCCCATTTTCTGAAGAATACTTTTCATGTCTCCTGTGAAAATTAAACTGATAATATATAAACAGAATACAACTACAAAAAGATAAAAGGGTAAAAAGATACTCAGGATAATTCCCAATAAAATCAGCTCTTTACTAGACAACCCTTTCAGCTTTTCAATAAAGCCTATTGATTTCAAAATGAATCCTTTCTCTCCAAATCAGTTGATTCAGATAATAGTAAGCTACCCTTTATTGTACCACTTTTTTAGCAATTTGAAAACAAAGGAAACGTTTACTAGGTAAAAAAGGGAGCAAAAATACTGATATTTCAAAACTCAAACTTAATGACTAGATTTACTATAAGAAAATCATACCGTAAAGACTAGGTATATGTTAAAATAGTAGTAATATAATAAGGTTTTGACCAATTATCCAAACTATATTTAAATCATTTACAATTCCTAAAGAAAGGAAACACTATGAAATCTTACCAAGCCGTCTACCAAATTCTAGCTAAAGAAATCGACTATGTCAGCGGAGAAAAAATCGCAGAAGAACTATCACTAAGCCGAACATCAATTTGGAAAGCCATCAAGCGTCTAGAACAAGAAGGCATTGAAATTGATAGTATCAAAAACAAAGGCTATAAACTGGTGAACGGAGACCTTATTCTTCCAGAACTTCTAGAACAAAATCTTCCAATTAAAATCAGTTTTAAACCCGAAACAAGATCAACACAACTCGATGCAAAAGAAGCAATTGATTTAGGAAATGAAGCAAACACCCTCTATCTAGCTTCCTATCAAACAGCTGGCCGAGGCCGTTTTCAACGTTCTTTCTACTCACCCCAAGGTGGCATTTATATGACACTCCATCTTAAACCCAATCTCCCCTATGACCAATTACCATCCTACACACTACTTGTAGCAGGAGCTATCTACAAAGCCATTAAGAACCTAACATTAATAGATGTCGACATAAAATGGGTCAATGATATCTACCTCAAAAATCATAAAATTGGAGGAATCCTTACTGAAGCAATGACGTCTGTAGAAACTGGCTTAGTCACAGATATCATTATTGGAGTAGGAATCAACTTCGCTATTAATGATTTCCCACAAGAATTAAAAGAAAAAGCTGCTAGCTTATTTAAAACTACAGCTCCAATAACAAGGAATGAATTAATCATAGAAATCTGGCGTGCTTTCTTCGAAACACCAGCAGATGAGTTATTATACCTCTATAAAAAACAGTCATTTGTTCTTGGAAAAGAAGTTACTTTCACACTGGATCAAAAAGACTACAAAGGACTTGCTAAAGACATCTCAGAAAATGGAAAACTTTTAGTTCAATGTGATAACGGAAAAGAAATCTGGCTCAATAGCGGAGAAATTTCACTCAAGAGTTGGAAGTAATAATAAACTAGCACAACCATAAAATCGACAATATATAAAGATTTTAGCTTTTCTGCAGCCCACTACAGTTGACAAAGAGCCCAAAAAAACTTCAGATAAGTAATCCAATTAAGTTTTACAAATCTGAAGTTTTTATTCTACTATTCTTAAAAATACAAAAAAAGAGTTATAAACTCTCAATAAAACGGAGAATAAGGGATTCGAACCCTTGCGCCAGTTACCCGACCTAACGATTTAGCAAACCGTCCTCTTCAGCCTCTTGAGTAATTCTCCTATTAATGGGCACGAGTGGACTCGAACCACCGACCTCACGCTTATCAGGCGTGCGCTCTAACCACCTGAGCTACGCGCCCAAGTTAAAAACTTGGTAATGTAATTTGAACAAAGTTCAAAGCGGGTGACGAGAATCGAACTCGCGACAACAGCTTGGAAGGCTGTAGTTTTACCACTAAACTACACCCGCATAAATACTATAAATAAAAATGGCGCGAGACGGAATCGAACCGCCGACACATGGAGCTTCAATCCATTGCTCTACCAACTGAGCTACCGAGCCTTATTGCGGGAGCAGGATTTGAACCTACGACCTTCGGGTTATGAGCCCGACGAGCTACCGAGCTGCTCCATCCCGCGTTAATACAAAAGGAGGATGTGGGATTCGAACCCACGCACGCTTTTACACGCCTGACGGTTTTCAAGACCGTTCCCTTCAGCCGGACTTGGGTAATCCTCCATATTATTTAAATGGACCTTGTAGGACTTGAACCTACGACCACTCGGTTATGAGCCGAGAGCTCTAACCAGCTGAGCTAAAGGTCCAACAAGATCATTATAGCGGCGAAGGGGATCGAACCCCCGACCTCCCGGGTATGAACCGGACGCTCTAGCCAGCTGAGCTACACCGCCATATATCGGGAAGACAGGATTCGAACCTGCGACACCTTGGTCCCAAACCAAGTACTCTACCAAGCTGAGCTACTTCCCGAGTTAAATAGAAAAATGCACCCTAGAGGAGTCGAACCTCTAACCGCCTGATTCGTAGTCAGGTACTCTATCCAGTTGAGCTAAGGGTGCTCATTATATTATGCCGAGGACCGGAATCGAACCGGTACGATCGTTACCAATCGCAGGATTTTAAGTCCTGTGCGTCTGCCAGTTCCGCCACCCCGGCCTCTCTAAGCGAACGACGGGATTCGAACCCGCGACCCCCACCTTGGCAAGGTGGTGTTCTACCACTGAACTACGTTCGCACTGTTTTCTTCTATCTAAAAATGCCGGCTACATGACTTGAACACGCGACCCTCTGATTACAAATCAGATGCTCTACCAACTGAGCTAAGCCGGCTCATTTATTATATCTTAATGCGGGTTAAGGGACTTGAACCCCCACGCCGTTAAGCGCCAGATCCTAAATCTGGTGCGTCTGCCAATTCCGCCAAACCCGCATATATGACCCGTACTGGGCTCGAACCAGTGACCCATTGATTAAAAGTCAATTGCTCTACCAACTGAGCTAACGAGTCTAAAATAACTTACGTTATCTTAAACGGTCCCGACGGGAATCGAACCCGCGATCTTCGCCGTGACAGGGCGACGTGATAACCGCTACACTACGGGACCTTTGGGAGTTAACGGGATCGAACCGCTGACCCTCTGCTTGTAAGGCAGATGCTCTCCCAGCTGAGCTAAACTCCCTAGA